>JAEZNC010000141.1 GCA_023441905.1 Bacillota bacterium
CTCAAAGGCTCTCAAGGCGGCTATATGCTCACGCGCACACCCAACGAAATCAGCGCCTATCAGGTGCTCGCGGCTGTGGAGAGCGCGCTGACAGAAAGCACTGAAGAAACCGTGGCCCAAAAAGCGCCGCAGATTGATGCCGCCATGCAGACGCTGGTTTTCGGCTCTCTAGACAGCGCCATAAAAGCGGCACTGGAAAAGATCACACTCGATGACCTCGTGCTTGAGGCCGAGAAGCACAACGCCGAAAACAGCCTGATGTTCTTTATATAAGGAGGCCGGTATGGATTTTGAAACGCTTTGCATTCATGGCAGCAGCAAAAAGTACGACGTAACGGGCGCGGTCAGCGTGCCGATATTCCAGTCGGCAACGTTTTCCCATCCGGGCATCGGGGAGAGCACCGGCTTTGACTATTCGCGTCTGCAGAACCCGACGCGCGAGCACCTCGAAATCACCATGGCGGCGCTCGAGAACGGCATGGACGCCATGGCGTTCTCATCCGGCATGGCTGCGATATCGGCGCTGATGGAGCTGTTTGCCCCCGGAGACCATATCATCGCCTCGGACGATCTGTACGGGGGCTCGCATCGGTTGTTTCACCATATCTCAGTGAAGAACGGCCTGTCGTTTGACCTTGTCGACACCTCTGATATATCATTAATAGAAGAGAAAATCAAGGCGCATACCAAAGCGCTTTTCATCGAAACGCCGACCAACCCGATGATGCAGGTCACCGATATCGCCGCCGCTGCCGTGCTCGCCAAGCAGTATGGCTTGCTCGTGATTGTGGACAACACGTTTTTAACGCCGTATTTTCAGCGTCCGCTCGATCTCGGCGCGGATATCGTGGTGCACAGCGGTACGAAGTACCTCGGCGGCCATAACGACACGCTGGCCGGTTTCCTCGTGGTGAATAGCGCGACGCTGTCTGAGAAGCTGCGTTTCATTTATAAAACGACAGGCGCGTGTCTGTCTCCTTTTGACAGCTGGCTGCTGATTCGCGGCCTCAAAACCCTGGCCGTGCGCCTCGAGAGGCAGCAGGCCACCGCGATGAAACTCGCGGAGTTTTTAAGCGGGCATGCCAAGGTGAACGCCGTACACTATGCGGGCCTTCCGACTCATCCGGGTTATGCCGTATCCAAAAAGCAGGCATCCGGTTTTGGCGCAATGATCTCGTTTGAAACGCAAAGCGCCGCCGTCGCGCAGAAAATCCTCGAGCGCGTGGCCGTCATTCAATACGCCGAGAGTCTCGGCGGCGTTGAATCACTGATCACGTACCCGATGCTGCAGACGCATGCCGACGTACCGGCGGCGGTGCGCGAAGCCAAGGGTATTAATGATAAACTGCTGCGCCTATCGGTCGGGCTCGAGAGCGCGGACGACTTAACCGCCGATTTGCGGCAGGCTCTGGAGGGCTGATATGACATACGATTTTGATGAAATCATCGAACGCAGAGACACCGATTCACTCAAATACGACTTTGCGGCCAAGCGCGGCAAGCCGGACGGCCTGCTGCCGCTTTGGGTGGCGGATATGGATTTTCGCACACCCGCATGCGTGATCGACGCGCTGATTGAAAAAAGCGCCCACGGCATATTCGGCTACAGCGAAAGCCGGGAAGACTATTTTGAGGTGCTGCAGGGCTGGTTCAGCCGCCGTTTTGATTGGCAGGTACAGCCAGATTGGCTTGTGAAAACGCCCGGCGTGGTGTTTGCGGTCTGCGCCGCCATCCGTGCGCTCACGCAAACAGGCAACGCGGTGCTGATTCAGCAGCCCGTCTATTATCCGTTTACCGAATCGGTTGAAGTCAACCGCCGCAAGCTCGTTGTGAACGAGCTGGTTTACGACGGCAGCACCTACCATATTGACTTTGAGGATTTTGAGCAAAAAATTAAAGAACACAACGTCAAGCTGTTTATTCTCTGCAATCCGCACAATCCCGTGGGGCGCGTCTGGACGCGTGACGAGCTGATACGGATGGGCGACATCTGCGCGGCCCATGATGTGACCGTGATCTCCGATGAGATTCATGCCGACTTCATCTATCCGGACAACACACATACCATTTTTGCGGGTTTGAAGCCCGAATTTGAAGCCATCACGGTCACGTGCACCGCGCCCACCAAAACATTCAATCTGGCAGGGCTGCAAATCAGCAATATATTCGTGGCGAACCGAACCATTCGCCATCGCATCCGTCAGGAAATAAACCGCTGCGGCTACAGCCAGCTCAACGTGATGGGCATTGTGGCGTGCAAAGCCGCCTATCAAAAAGGGGAAGACTGGCTCGAAGCGCTCAAAGGTTATCTGGCGGAGAATTTAGTTTACTTGCGTGATTTCCTTGAAACGCGCATCCCCGAGATTAAGCTCGTGGAGCCGCAGGGCACCTATCTCGTCTGGCTCGACTGCAAAGCACTGAAACTGAGCGACAAGGCGCTCGACGAGCTAATCGTCAGCCGTGCGAAGCTTTGGCTCGATGCGGGCACGATGTTCGGGCAGGGCGGCAGCGGCTTTCAGCGTATCAACATCGGCTGCCCGCGCTCAGTGTTAAAGCAGGCACTCGAGCAGCTTGAGCGTGCGGTGCACCGGTAATCCGGCCGCGGTCAGCTGAAAATCCGATGCGTTCCGCCGTATTAAATATTTTGAAAAGAAGCTCAAATTGTCGGCAAACCCATTCAAGTCATTGCTAAAAAGAAAACGCATTCCGTCCCCTTCCACCCCTTGCGGGGTCGTCAGATGACGATACCGATGGGATGGCCGGGAGGTGGCACAAAACGTTTGAGGAAGAGACCGGTTTTCAATCATTTTCTCTCCCCGTCACCTGTCGGTGACAGCCCCCAATCCACCCTGACAGGGTCAGAGGGGCCCACGATATGATGTTTTTAACACGCGCAAACGGCATAAACTGCCGATTAATATCTGTCTAAATTCGGCTTCCCTTTAAGCTTCTGCGCCGTCGTCCGATACAATCAGCGAAGCCACAAGTCTCGCGCTCTGCGCGAGTTCCTCCACTGTGGTGTATTCCGCGCAGGTATGGCAATCGTGCATTCCCGACGCGGCCACCAGCCCTGTGATGCCGTGCGCGGCGAGATAATTGTTGTCGCTGCCGCCGAATGTCTTGATCAACTTCGCTTCGATTTCCATGGATTTGCATACGTTTCGAAAGCGGTCTGCCACGGGATGATCGACCGGCGTCTCATAGGCTTTGCATCCTTCCGTCACCTCAAAAGCCGCCGATGCGCCAATGGCCGCCGCGCTGTCGTTAAACTGCTGTTTGACTGTTTCCACAAGTTCAAGCGCCTTATGATGAGAAAAACTGCGCGCCTCACCGCGTACGATGCATTCGTCGGGCACGATGTTCGTCGCGCGTCCGCCTTGGATCACACCGATATTGAGTGTGGCTTCCTCACCGATATGCCCGAGCTTAAGCTTGCTGACGGCATCCGCCGCCGCTGCGATGGCGTGAACGCCTTTTTTAGGTTCAAATCCCGCATGGGCGGATTTCCCCGTCACCGTCGCCGTGAAGAACAGTATGCTGGGCGCACAGAAAGCCGCTGTGCCGATGGGGCCTGACAGATCCAGTACATAGGCCTGCTTGGAGCGTATCTGTGAAAAATCGAATTGCGACGCGCCGCCGCAGTAAACCTCCTCAGCAACCGTGAACAGCACCTCAATGGGACGATGCCGTATCCCGTTTTCATCAATCACGCGCAGCGCTTCGAGTATTGCTGTCATGCCCGATATATCATCCGCGCCGAGCACCGTATCTCCGGCGCTCGTGATGCGGCCATCTTCGCTGATAACTGCCCGCTTTCCTTGTGACGGCTCCACCGTATCCATATGGGCACACAGCAGTAACGGAGCTCCCAGCGTCTCTTCTCCGTTAAGATAGCCATAAAGGTTGCCGCACCCGTTCTCATGCCCCGTCCCCGCCTGATCTTCAGCGACGCTGAAACCGAGCTCGATAAGCTGACGTTTTAAATAGTCACAAACCTCTTTTTCGCCGAATGACGGGCTGTCCATACCGGCAAGCGCGCAAAACTCGTTGGTAAGCCGATCGATGTTGATGTCCATGCAGTCCCCCAATAAAGTCTCAATATTTATTGATTGAATGGTTGACACTCTGTTGGTATTCTGCGGCAATACTGTTATTTTGTCAATCAATCGGTTTGAGTCTATATCGCCGTTGTTACCATTATCTGCGAGAGGCCCTTTAGGCTTTATCGACAGACTGAGCACTCTGCTCATTGAGAGTGCTGGCTTCGCGATAGTTATGTTGACTTATCGGCTTCACCGTAAACACACTGATCAAACCACTTGAGCGCCGTATCGTTTCCATATGCCTTTACAAGAGCCCGCAGATCTTCGGCGGTTGCAATGCCGTAAGTATACTCGGAATAGTAGTCCTGCAGCATTGTATAAAACGATTCTTTTCCCATATAAACCATCATTGTCTTATAGAACGACGGACCGAATGTGTACACATACCCGTAGCGGTCCCAATCTCCGAATTCAGGCAAAGACTGCCCAAGCTTGGTGCTGTTGAAAGGCTCCATAATGGGAAATGTTATATGACGCTCATCCGCACTGAAATATACCTCCGTGGAGAAACATGTGAGGCTCTCGTCCAGCCATCCTTCGTCTATTTCGTCATTTCCCACGGCGCTGTACCACCACTGGTGAGCAATTTCATGCACCTCTATCTGCTCCAAAGCGCCGGTGTTCAGGTCTTCATCGAGAATCCCGGCGTCCAGAATCACTAGCCCCGGATACTCCATACCGCTGTTGGGGCTCAGATCGGAGAACACGATTGTAAACGTATCGTTTGTGTACATACCGAAAAGCTTATTGTACAGCGAAATCGCCTTCACCGCATACGCCAGCACGTCATCGGCCACGTCTTGCTTTTCCTCCGGAACCGCCGTGCGTATCTCGATTCCATCCACACTTTCGGTTTTAATCACAAAATCGCGGCTGAGCACAAACGCAAAATCTCGTACGCCAGTTTCGGACAGTGCCAGCAAACGCCTGCCGTTTTCGCATTTATCGCTGATGATATCGCCGGTGAATGCCGCCTCAAACCCTTCTGGCATATCGATGGTAACGGTGTAGTCTGCCGTTTCCGAATAGAATGGGTCGCCTATTTCATAGTACGGATCAAGGTTCCAGCCATCCTCATCGTACACGGCCATAATCGGATACCAGTTGGCAAAGCTGGCTGCGGTTTCGCTCCATGCAAAGCGGCCAAACCGCTCGGGAAGCTGGAGCTCGAATTCAAGATCGAGCCGGATGGTTTCACCCTTCTTTAGGGGCTTCGTAAGCGGTATTTTGAGAATCGTCTTCTCGTCTCCCTGCACCTCAAAATCTACCGTTGCTCCCGCCTCTTTCACATTCTTAATTTTAATGAAGCCAGGGTTAAACCTGTCGTTCGGATACACACCTGTACTTTTATCAAACATCGAGCCCATATCGACATACTTCTTGTTGCTGAAATGGTTGGGATAGATATGCATATAAAGCTCATCCAAATCGCCCGCGGTGTTGTTCGTGTATTCCACCGTTTCAGCAGCATCAGCGCTGTGTTCTTTCTCGTTATATGTCACCGTAATATCATACCGTGGCCGGCCCGTGCTGTCATATTCGGGTTTTTGCGGCGATTCCTGATTCACAAAATAAGCAAGGCTTGAATCGTTCGTCTGAGTAGGTGAGGCACTTGGTGCAGCTGTTTTTTCGGTTTGTACAGCTGTTTGTGCCGGTTCGGTACTCTTGGCAGACATGACCGGAACAGCAGCCGTCG
>JAEZNC010000174.1 GCA_023441905.1 Bacillota bacterium
AGCCCGACCCTTCGGTTGAGACAGTGATGAGCGGCAAGGAACAGATGCTCGCCTTCGGCCCGGATGTCATCGTGGCCATCGGCGGCGGCAGCGCTATTGACGCGGCCAAGGCGATGTATGTTTTCTACGAGCACCCGGCGCTGACGTTTGAAGATATCAAGGAGCCGGATTCCATTCCGCGCCTGAGGAACAAGGCGATATTCGTGGCGATCCCCTCCACCAGCGGTACCGCGAGCGAGGTGACGTCCTTCGCGGTGATCACCGATAAGCGCACGAAAGTGAAGTATCCGATCGCCGACTACAACTTGACGCCCGATATCGCGATACTTGACAGTGAGATTACGGCTACGATGCCGCCTGTGCTGGTGGCGCACACCGGCCTCGACGCGCTGACGCACGCGGTGGAGGCGTATGTGGCCAAGTGCCGTTCCAGCTTTACCAACCCGCTGGCCATCCACTCCATTGCGATGATCTACGGCTACCTGAAGCAGTCCTTCGATGGCGACATCGACGCGCGGGGCGAGATGCACGTGGCGCAGTGTATTGCGGGCATGGCGTTCACCAATGCGCAGCTCGGCATCACGCATTCGCTGGCGCATAAGGTAGGCGGGCCGTTCAACCTGCCGCACGGGCTGTGCAACGCGATACTGATGCCGTACGTCATCCGGTATAACGAGAAGGATTATATGGCGTCCCGGCATTATGCCAATATCGCACGCCGCATGGGGCTGCCGGGGCTGACCGAGAAGATACTGATCAATTCGCTGATTGAAGGCATTCAGAACCTGACGCGCTCGCTGAATGTGCCGCTGAGCTTTGAAGAAGCAGGCGTCCGGGAATTCATGTATTCCATGGATAAGCGCAACATTGCCGAACAGGCGTTTTTGGACCCGTGCACGCAGTTCAACCCGCGCGAGACATCGGTAGACGATCTGGAAAAAATACTCGACTGTGCTTTTTACGGCAAGCCGGTGACGTTTTAAGCGATCCTAAAAGCACGAATGAAGAATACTGTGATTCATAATTGGGGCGGGGTTTTCCCGCCCCTTCATCATTTCACACGTTTTATCAATCCCTCTGTCGCAAAAAATACGAATCAAACCCGAGACCCGAAATCTGCCAGATACGCCGTTAAGGACGTGACGAGTATTTCCGGTTTCTACGCCTTTTCGCCTTCGTCGTTCAACCCGATATAAATATGAATCAGCGCATTATCCGGGTCGGCGTTTTGATATTCCTCGAAGTCGCACACGTAGGCGCGGGGGAGCTTCATGGCCCAGAGCTGCTGCCAGAATGCTGCGACAGCAGCTTGCATATGACCCTGCACCTCGAATTTTGCGTATCTGCCTGCGGGTATTGTTTTCACGACGGCCCCGCTTGGGACGGCATCGGCAGCGTTCACTTCGCAGGCGACCACAACGCTGTAATCGTCGTTCTCGTCGCCCGCGTAGTCTGTGTAAATGCCGAGGGTCTTGTCATTTGCTTTTTGTGCAATGGCGCTGAAAATGCCTTCACCGAAGAAACGGCCCCACAGGCCGCCGATCACGGCGCCCATATCGGGCGAGGCATTGTTGGTGCGCGCCGTCAGCCCCACGACGGTCTTCTCGGATAGTTCTACCACTTCATAGTTCATAAGACTTACCTCTTTTAAATTAATAAGCCTATGATAGCAAAGAAATATGACAGCTATATGTCATGGTTTGTATGTTGTTGGTATTTGATTTGATAGGATTGTGAAATAGGATAGAGGGTCTTATGTAACCGTTTTATAGCAAAACTAGTGGGGGACATTAAACACCACCAGCATCTCATATTTATATTAAGCATCCAGAAGGTGTGATTTCTCAGGCGCAGTATTATCTTCATTTGAGAAAGATACTATTTTGCAATATAATGTATTGTCCTTTTTCCACGACTTCACATAGTCGATATATTCAACAATAGTGACTTTATAGAAATAATTAGACTCAGTATATCCTAAATCTTTTGCTTTCTCTAATAAATATGGTTGAAAATCATCAGTATAATCTGAAAACATCTTGTCAGGGCTGGGTATTGACCGAATGCCTACAGTCTCAACAAACCAATCTCGTATACATTCCATTAATTTCGCACCATTATCATCATGTGCCTTTATATCAATTCCAGAAAGATCAGATAAGGCTTTTTGAAATCTGTACTGCTCTTTATCAAGGATCAAAAACTTTTTGTCACCGTATATTTTCGGAAGCAATTTTCGGCATCCATAATCTATTCCCAGTTCAAGAGGCATATTTAGCCTAAATATCTCACCACTTTTTGATGAAACCATTCTTGATAAATCATGAATACTGTATTTTGAGCCTTGAATTAATTTGATAATCTTATCAATTCTATTTTCGCCAGAATCAGAAGTTTCTTTAGCTAATCTCGGATTAAATCCTGAAACTACAATGACAAATAAAATAACATCCAATAGACCTTTATATGTTTGATCGTATGGACAATTAATAAAAACATTATAATTGGAACTAGTCATAACTATTTACTAGGAGGACAAGGATCATTACCATAGCTATTTCTTATTGTCCCATCTTTCCTGTGGATAATTAATTCAGCATTTTGATTCTTGCTAATTTGACGACCAAAACTAATGGCTTCTTTCTGAGTAACGAAGCTTTGAGTCGCCTTGCTCGATCCGCTTTTCTTTACGCTCCAACCTCCACTTGTGTTGGGTACAACATGCTGAGAGTTTTTAAACATTTTTTCACCCCGTTTCTTTATCTATATTATATATTTATTGATAAAATTTACAATGATAATAATATAAATATTAAGGCAAAGTCGTTCGTGTCGTTTTTATTTTTAATGTTATGCTTTTAATTTTCTCATCAATCCCTCTATCGCGAGAAAATATGAATCAAGCCCGAGGCCCGAAATCTGCCCGATGCACCCCGCTGCCGTGACGGATACATGCCGGAAATCTTCCCGCGCCGCAATGTTGCTCAAATGCACCTCAATCGCCGGCACATCCACCGCCTTGAGCGCATCAAGAATCGCGATGCTGTAATGCGTGTACGCGCCCGGGTTGATCACAATGCCGTCATACACACCCGCCGCCGCATGAATCCTGTCAATAAGCGCACCCTCGCTGTTGCTCTGAAACGCGTCAATTGTGATGCCATGCGCCTTGGCGTATTCATCAAGCTGAGCGAGCAGCGCCGCGTAATCCTGCTTGCCGTAAATGTCCGGCTCACGCGAGCCCAAAAGGTTCAGGTTCGGCCCGTTAATCACGAGTATCTTCATTTCTTCATTTCCTCCAGCTTTCGTATGATTTCGTCGGCGCATTGCTGCGCGGAGCCGTTGTTTACAACGGTTATGTCCGCGTACTGCTGATAGAGCGCGCGCCGCCTGTTAAACAGCGTAATGAGCTGCTGCCGTCCGCCCGCAAGCAGCGGCCGCCCCGAAATGTCCACCTCGGCAAGCAGCGTCTCAAGCGGCCTGTCGACGTAAACCACCAGCCCGGTTTCCTTAAGCGCGTTTATCGCAGGTGCGGTCTGCACAATGCCGCCGCCCGTGGAGATCACCGTGTTTTGCCGGGCCGCCGTCTGCCGCGCGGTCTGCAGCTCCATCTCGCGGAACGCGGGCTCGCCCAGCGTATCGAATAGCGTCTGTATGATGCCGTGCTGCGCCTCCACCATCGCGTCGGTGTCCGCAAAGCGCAGAAACAGCCGCTCGGCGAGCAGACGCCCCACGGTGGATTTGCCGCTGCCCGGCATGCCGATCAGCACGATGTTGGTGCGCGGCATAGGAGATTTGAGGCCATTGAATATCGTGCGGCAGATGGTCTCGTCAAACGCCTTGCCCGTCCAAATCTCTTCCGATTTGAGCGCCTGCGCGCAGAGCATCCAAAGCCCGTTTGCCGTGCCCTTGCCGAGCTTCGCGGCCTTTTGCAGCAGCAGCGTGCGCTCGGGGTTGTAGATCATGTCCACCACGCTGGCACACTTTTCAATGATTTTATCGGAGACGGGGCAGTCGCCCTCATTCGGGGCCATCCCGGATGGCGTTGCGTTGATCAGCAAGTCGATGGATTCCAGCTGCTCCAGTACATCGTACCCCACAGCGCTGAGCTTGGGGTCCGCCTTTTCGGGGCTGCGGCTCACCACAAAAATCTCGGCGGCCTGCTCGTTCGTCGCGAGGCTAAGCGCGCAGCGCGCCGCACCGCCCGAGCCTAAAATCACCACGCGCCGCCCGGCAAGCTCGAAGCCGTTTTGATCGAGCAGCGATTTGAGGCCGTAATAATCGGTGTTGTAGCCGATGCGTTTGCCCGAATAAAAGTGCACCGTGTTCACCGCGCCGATCGCGTCGGCCTCGGGTGAGAGCACGTCAAGATGCCGCATCACCGCCGTTTTATGCGGAATGGTGACATTGACACCCGCGTAACCTTGGGCTTGCAGCTCGCGAAGCCGCTCGCCGATATGGCGCTCGGTCAACTCGAACAGAGCATAACGGCCCATCTTGCCTGCGAGATGCCAGAATTTTTCGTGTATCTGCGGCGATATGCTGTGAGAGAGCCTGCCGCCGATCAGTCCCGCTTTGATCATGCGGCCTCCTTACAACGGCATGCGCGGGTACGACCCGAGCCAGACGAGGTCTGCCGCGCTGTTTTTGGCTTCGTCGAGCACGCGCTTCACTGTGTCGTCACCGGCGCTGCCCTCAAAATCGAGATGGAACAGGTATTCAAACGGCCTGTCCTTCAGCGGCCGCGATTCGAGCTTTAGTATATTGATACCCGTAAACACCTTGAGCATGTCGCCAAGTGAGCCGGGCCGGTGCTCCACCTTGAATACGATGCTTGTTTTGTCGCACGCGGCATTGATGACTGGTTTTCTCGCCACCACCACAAAGCGCGTGGAATTGCCGTTGCTGTTCTGTATGTTTTCGGCCAGCACCTTGAGGCCGTATTCCTTCGCGGACTGTATTGCCGCGATGCAGCCGAGCGTTTTGTCCTGCCGCTCGGCGACCGCCATAGCCGCCTGCGCCGTGCTGAGCGCGGGGAATGCGCTGATATGAGGGTGCGCGTGCAAAAACCGGCTGCATTGCATAATCGGCTCGGGGTGCGAGCAGACCTGCGTGATGTCACCAAGCTCAGCATCCGGCAGACCGAGCAGGCTGTGTGCCACCTTAAGCAGGCGCTCTGCGACAATAAAGTAGCCGTATTTGGCAAGAAGATCCACCACTGCGGTGATGCTGCCCGTTTCGGTGTTTTCCGCGGGCAATATCGCGCGGCCGATCTCGCCGCGCCGCAGTGCTTCAAACATATCCTCAAACGTGTCGTAGTTTTTGAGCGGCGCACCGTCGCCGAACGCCTCACACGCCGCGATATGCGAAAACGATCCTTTCAGCCCCAAAAAACCGACGGCCGTATTGTCACCGCTGCCGATGTCGGCGCCGGGCTTTAAATGCGTTTGCTGGCGCTGCTTGCTCAAGTCCATCAGCGCACGGAAAAACCGTCGTGCGGCCTCGCCGTTTTCGCCGTCCGTCAGGCGCGAGAGCGCGCGGGAAATCACGTCGTTCTCACGGCTTGCGTCGAATATCGGCTTGCCATAGCGCTTTTTCACCTCGGCGATGTCGTCCGAGGTGCGCATGCGCGCTTCAAAAAGCGGCACGAGCTGCGTATCGATGCTGTCGATTTTTTCGCGGAGTTCGCGGATGTCTTCCTCGTAACCCATTTAAAGTCCCCTTTCCGTCATGAGATCCAGCATGCAAATATAAGCCGCCGCTTCGATCACCGCCGCCGCACGCGGTACGATGCACGCATCGTGACGGCCTTTAACGACAACCGTTTCTTCTTCCATCGTTTTGAGGTTCACCGTTTGCTGCGGTTTGGATATCGAGGCTGTCGGCTTGACCACCGCCTCAAACACGACGGGCATGCCGTTTGTGATGCCGCCGAGCACGCCGCCGTTGTGGTTCGTTTGGGTGATAACTTGGCCGTCCTTCATGGCATAGGCATCATTCGCTTCGCTGCCGCGCAGCTGCGCCATGGCAAAGCCCGCGCCGAACGAAACGCCTTTGACGGCGGGCACTGCGAACAGCAGCGACGCCAAACGGCTCTCCGCCGTGTCGAACATCGGGCTGCCGAGCCCGGCGGGCAAGCCGCATACCGCGCATTCCACGATGCCGCCCACAGAATCGCCTTCGGACGCGGCTGCTTTAATACGCGCTTCCATTGCCTTTCGCTTGTTTTCGTCGATCAGCGGAAACCGCATGGCGGCAAGAGCCTCAGCCTGCTCCGGCGTGACTGCCATCGGGTTGAAAGCGGCATCTTCCACATCCGCTATGCGGCGGATATGCGTGGCCGCGTAAATGCCTTTTTTGGCGAGCACCTGCGCCGCCACCGCACCCGCGAACACGAGAGGCGCTGTGAGCCGTCCCGAGAAATGGCCGCCGCCGCGCGGATCGTTAAAGCCGTTATAGCGCACATAGCCCGTAAAATCGGCATGGCCCGGGCGGTTGATACGCTCGTCGTAATCGCTGCTGCGCTGCGCCGTATTGTGGAACAGCACGCAGAGCGGCGTGCCGGTGGAAAAGCCGTTTGCGTAGCCGCTTACCAATTCAAAATCGTCGGCCTCATGGCGCTTGGTCGACCACGATTCGCTGCCCGCACGACGTCTGTCAAGAAACGCGCGCAGCTGCGGAAAATCAAGCACCGTGCCGGGCTCAAGGCCGTTGATGACCGCGCCGATTTTGGGCCCGTGTGATTCGCCGAATATGTCCACGGTGAAATGGCGTCCCCATATGCTGCTCATTTTATTATTCCTCCCAGTGCCTTTATATCGTCGTAAAACTTCGGATAGGATTT
>JAEZNC010000175.1 GCA_023441905.1 Bacillota bacterium
ATATCTTATATAAAGCATATTCTATCGTGAAAACCAGTTTACTTATAGCTAAAGCCCATAAAAAAAGCACGTTTAAAGATGAAATAAACGTGCTTTTTATTTGAAAAATATTCTATTTAAACTTCACTGCGGTTCCGTACGCGGTCACCTCGGCGGCTCCCTGCATGATCGAGCTTGATGTAAAACGCATCGCGATCACGGCATCCGCACCGAGCACCTCAGCCTGATCCACCATGCGCTTGAGTGCTATCTCGCGCGATTCCTCCATCATTTCCGTATACGCTTTGAGCTCGCCGCCGACAATTGTTTTGAATCCGGCCATCATATCCTTGCCGATATGCTTGCTCTGTATCATTGAGCCTCTGACAAGCCCGAGCACCTCATAAGGCCTGCCGATGTTTTCCACTGTCATGATTATCATCGCAAAAAATCCTCCGGTAAGTTATTCGTTGTTGCTCATTATACCATATGTCAGGAAGATAGCATAGAAAAGCTGCCAGAATGCGCCCCCTGTCATGGATACAGTACACAATAGCGGTCTGTGTAATTGTCATCAATCGGACGCGACTGACTTCGGGTACGAAAGCTGCACTTTAATATCCATTCTACATGAACTCCAACCTGTCGCCGAGATGCCCGGGAAATGGTCGGCCATAGCGCTGTCGCAGTGAATCAACATCGCCATTTGACGGCGATGGCAATAAGGCTCTAATAATTCTCGATCCCATCGCAGTCGTCTCTCCTGAATACGCATTAACACAAATGCCACAAGACATAGATGTTAATAACTGCGACATGTGTCACTCTTCTAAAGCATTTTGCTCCGCACGGTTATAGCTGTATCGCTTCACCGAGCGCCAGATAGAAAATGTGCTTTTCTTTCACATCTTTGCCTGTGATGCGCTGCAGCGCCTTGGCATACAGGTTCAGCTGAACCGCGTATTTTTGTGCCGCTTTTTCCGCCTCTGCCCGGCTCACGCGGTCCGTCTTGTAATCAACGATCACCCACTTGCCATCCTCAACAAAACAAAGGTCAATCACACCCTGCACCACCACATACTCGTCGGAAGTCTCCGAAAGCCCTGCCTCCTGTGCGCTCATGCGCAGGCAAAACGGCTGCTCGGCGCGCCGCATCGATGCCGCTTGCGCCCGCCGCGCCAACTCACTGTGTAAAAAGCGCGACACCGCCGCCGCATCAACCTCCGCCGTTTGTGCGGTGTCAATGAGTCCTTTCTGCGCCATGCCGTCTATGCGCGCCCGCACCTGTATTTCTTCCAGCGGTTCGAAGCCAATGTGCTCCATCACGCGGTGCATCAGTGTGCCGCGCTGCGCGGCATCCATACCGTCGTCCGCAGACGGCATCACCGCAGGCCGGAACACCTCTTTGTCCTGCATCCGTTTGAGCGCCGACACGCTGACCTTTGACGGCACGCCCGTATCGCGCTGATACGCATACGCTTCATACAACGCCTCGGGCGGCTGCGCCTGTGCCTGCTGCCAGAACGCGGCAAGCCGTTCGGCTTTGGCGGCCGCGGCTTGCTTTGCGGTTGCATCCCGCTCGATGCGCACGATGCTGTCTAAATCGATGCCCTCATCGCGGCACATCATGGCCACAGCCGGCATCAGAAGATCAAAATGCGTGGACGCGCCGTGCTGCCATAGCGTTCCCTTAGGCTCGCTCCATGCCTCCTTGATCTCACAGCCCGCACCGAGTATCACGAGCCGCTCGATCGCGCGCGTCATGCCCACATACAAAAGCCTCACCGTTTCGGATATCTTCTCTCGCCGCAGCCCCTGCGCCACGGCGAGCCTGTGCAGCGTGGGTTTGCGAATATGCGTCGCTTCATCGAGATCATCGAGCGCAAGACCAAGCCCGCGTCCCACGAGTACGCTGCCGTAGGTATCGCGCTGATCGATCTTTTTGTGCAGCCCCGAGAGAATCACCGCGCGGAACTCAAGCCCTTTGGATTTGTGTATCGTCGTTAAATACACGCCGTCCGATCCGGCGGGATTCTGCTGCGTCTCTTTCGTGCGCCCGAGGCGGTCGGCCACGGTCAGCAGATCGGAAAGCGACGTCACACCGAGCGACGCCGTTTCGCTTATGAATGTGCCAATGGCGGCCTCCGATGCCGCGCCGCCCGGCGACGTGAGCGCATACTCACGCAGACGCAGATCCAGCCGCAAATGCATCAGAAAATCGGGCAGTGTCATGCATGCCGCAAGCCGGCGGTATGTGTCCAGCGTGCCTCGAAAAGCGCCGACCTTATCGCCGAGCACCGACGGCTCACTGAACGCGCGGACGGCGTCACAAAAGTTTTCTGCCTCGGGCGCTGATAGACGGATTTGAGCGAGCTCCGGCTCGGTGAAACCGAAATGCGGATAGCGCATCACGCTCAGCATCGCGATATCATCCGTTTCGCTCTGCAAAAGCTTCAGCGCGTTCTTCAGCACGGTAAGCTCTCCCGTTCCGTCATCCGTGCCGCCTGCCCCGCCCGCCACGGGGATATTCATATCGGTGAGCGCCTTGGCGATGTGCTTGCCCGACTGCGTGATTTCGGGCCGCAGTACCGCGATGTCGCCGTACGCCATCCCGTCATCCAGTAGCCGCCTGATCTGCGCGCCGATCTCGCGCGCCTCGGCCTCCACGTTTTCCTCGTCTTCACGGTGCGCGATGATAATCTCCACACGGCCTTCCCCCTGCGCACCCGGATCGAGCCGCTGGCCGCCTGTGTAATCCACACCCCCCGCACCCTCGGTCATCATGTGTGCCATCACACCGTTGATAAACCGGATCACGCCGGGTTGGCTGCGGTAGTTGGTGTTCATCTCAATGAGCCCGTCTGCCTGCAGCTCGCGGCAGCGCTTAATAAGCAGGTCGGGGTTCGATTCGCGGAACGTGTAGATGCACTGCTTCACATCACCCACAAAAAAATCGTTGCCGTCACGCTGTACGCTTGTGATGATCGCGTGCTGCGCTTCGTTGATGTCCTGATATTCGTCCACAAACACATGCGCGTATTTGGCGCGATACCGTGCCGCCACATCAGCTACGCCGAGCGCCTTTAACGCAAAGTGCATCGTGTCGTCGTGGTCTATCAGATTCTTCGCGCGTTTGGCCTTCGCGTAGAGCTTCATGAACAAACGCGTCAGGTCAATGAAAAACCGTCCGTCACACGCGGTCTGCCGCAGCTCTGCGTTAACCTTCGTCACAAAATCGCCCGTGCCGCCGCGAAGACCGTCAAAGCATCTGTTGGCGCGGTTGGTCAGCGTCGCGCTCTCTCGGTTCGGCGCACCCTTCGCCTTTGTGCTTATCTCCCTCGCTTCGGGCAGTATCACAAAATCCCTGCTGACCGCCTGCGCCGCGCGCAGCAGCAATATCCGGTCGGTCTCGCTCTCGTCGGCTTCTTCCGCAAAGCCTTTTTCGGTCCAGACCGCACTTCTTTGTGCAAGATGCGCAGCCGCGTCCGCCGCCGCCGCGATGACCATGCTTTTGTATTCCTCAAACAGCACCGCCGCAAAAGCGCCGCCGTCAAAATGCGCGTAGGAATCATCGAGCCACTTTTGAGGGTCCTTGAGGCTCACAGCACGGTTGCATATGGCCGATACAATATGGGCAATCTGCTCGGTATCGCCGCGGCCGGAATACTTCTCCAAAACAGGCCGCATCATAGCGTCCGCCTTGGCCTGCTCGAAGGCCTGCTCCATCGCCTCCTGTCTGAGTCTCGCCGTCTCCGCCTCGCTCGCGATAGCGAATAAAGGCGACGTGCCCGCATACTCAAAATGATCACGGATCAGACGGCCGCAAAACGCGTGCAGCGTGGAAATATCCGCAAACGCGCACTTTTCGGCCTGTGCCGCAAGCCGCGGCGACGCGGTGCCCGCGTCCTGCAGCCGCTTATAAATACGCTCGCGCATCTCGCTCGCCGCAAGATTCGTGAACGTGACGATCAGCATGTTTTCGATGTCCTCGCCTTCTTCAATGAGGCGCAGCACGCGCTCGGTCAGCACGCTTGTTTTGCCGCTGCCTGCCGCGGCGGATACCACCACGCTTTTGCCGCGCGCGTCGATCGCCATGCGCTGGCGCTCGTTCCATTGCCGGCTCATTCGCACACCTCCCCTTTGAGGGTTTCCCGGTTAAATGCTTTGGGCTCGCGCATCCGGTTCCCGTCGTATTCGGCGTTGATCCGGCAGACGGACGCGTAGCCGCAAAAGCCGCAAACCTGCGCGTTTGCGGGCCTGATTGCTGTGTCACCGCCGTAAATCTGCTCTGCCGCCTCTTTGATGAGCGCCATGCTCTTATCGAGCAGCCCGTCAAGCTCGTCCGCGTCGAACAGGCGAGACGCGCCGCGCGCGTTGAGGCTGCCCGCGCTTGTCAACGCCTGATCCACCGCCGCTAGGCTGCCGCTTGGCAGCACTCCGGAAAACGCTTTTTGCACATCCGCGTCCCAAAGCGTCAGACCCGACATGCGTGCCTCCTTGGCCGCCTCCGCTGCGCTTTCGCAGTACTTTTCCCCGATGCGCATATAGTAGCCGCCCGCGGGCTGCAACGCGCTGTCCTTGAGCAGCCGCCGCGCCGCCTCAATATAAACGGGCAGCTGCAATGAGAGCCCCATCTCAAAATCGTTCAATGAAAATTTAACCGCGGATGATTTGTAATCCACCACGCGGTAATACCCGGCCGCCGTGTCGATACGGTCGATCTTGCCCGTAATCTGCACACTGCCGAACGCGGTCGGCACATCAAACGCAAACGTCTGCTCGCACGCCAGCAAAGTCGCTTCGCTGCCGATAAAATGCGCGCGAATACGCAGCGCCGTGTCCACAAGCTCGCGTGTGAGTATTGACGCCTGCATGGCAAACCGTTCATCTTCAATCAGCTTCGCGTTGTCGTGCTCGCTCATCGCCCGAGTCACGGCCTCCCGCATGCGCCCGGCAGTCTGTTCCTCGCTCAGCGTTTTGATGTCCGTCTGCTCCTCGATGAGGCCGCGCACAAACATATCCAGCGCGAGGTGCATGAACGTGCCGATGTCGATACGGTCGTTCACGTAGTCGCGGGGCGTCTGTACCTTGATGCCGTGATCAAGAAAATGTCGGAACGGGCATTTGTAGTAGTTTTCAATGCGCGTCGCGCTGCACCTTATGCCGCCGTACAGCGCTTCGGCCTCTGCCGCGCTGAGCCTTACCGCCGCGTTATCGCGCAGCAGCTGCTGCTCTGTGCTTTCACGCCAACCGTCCTGCTTAAGATAACGCGCACAGACCTTGAGCAGATTCTCATCCGGCACCCGGCCGCGCAGCACATCCGAAACCGCACCGAGCACATCCGCCCCCATGCCGCGCAGCGACTGAACGCTGTCCCCCGCCTTGCTGACCGCGAGCCTTGGGTACAGCCGCTTGAGGCGATCTATCAGCACGGACGGCTGCCCCGTCTGCACATTATAGCTCAGCACAAGCTTTTCCTTGGGTCTCGCGAGTGCCGTATACACTTTAAGCTTTTCGGCGCTGAGATCGTACACGCCCGTATCGAACCCGCTCGCGAGCAGCGCGTCGCGCTCCGCCGCCGAGAGTATACCCGGGCCGTCGTCCCGCGCGGGCAAAACACCGTCGTGAACGCCAACGGCAAATAAGACTTTGATGTTTGGCAAACGCGACACCGACATATCAAACACGCCCACCTCGTCCGTGGCGGGCGGAATCACCGCGATTTTGACGGCTTCAAAGCCCGTCTTCACCATGGCGCAGAGCGTCTGCGCATCGAGCGGCGCGTCGCCATAGACGCGCGCGATGCCGCTCAGCACCTCAAGGCTTTTTTCCAGCACCTGCTTAAAATACGCGCACTCACCGCGCGTCTGCGCGCAATCGATGGAGTTGCAAAAGTCGGCGAGCCGCTCCGCCACGCCGCAGTCCGCCAGGAACAACTTCACCGCCTCTATGGACATTTGCGCGTTGCCCTGCTTCACCACATCCGTCAGGCGCTTGAGCGGCTTCATCACGGCCAAGCGCAGCCGCTCCGCCTCCGCCGCGTCATCGCCGCGCCAAAACGGGTTCATGTAATGCCAGCCCATGTAGGCGTATCGCTGCGCGTACCGATAGAGCGTGTTGCGTTCCTCTTCGCCAAGCGGCGAAAACGCGCTGTACACATAGCCGGTAACCGCATTAAGCTCTCCCGAAGCCGCTGTCAGCGCTTTGTATAAAAAATCAAAAAGCGCATTATTGGCCAGCTTTCGCCGCTCATCGATAAACACGGGGATGCCGCATTGCCCGAATATCGACTTGATCGCGGGCAGGTAGGCGTCAAGGCCGCTGCCCGCCACGGCGATGTCGCGGAACCGCCTGCCGCACTGAACCTCGCCGAGTATGCCGGCCGCAAGAGCCTTGACCTCCTGCTCGAGCGTCTGCGCCTCCACGATGCCGATACCCTCCGGCTCTCCCTCATACGGCTGATATGGGTAACTATAGAGATTAGCCTCAAGAAACGAAAGCGCGTCCGCCGCATGACGGCCCTGCATTACCGGAGCCAATACCTCCACCTGCTGGCCGCTGTTTTGCGCCGCACGGATAAACCGCTGCATGTCGCGCTGTTCCGATTCGAAAATTTCGTCGTCATGGCCGGTGCCCGCGCCGCGAAACGCCGCCACCGTATCGGCCGCGAGCGCCATCACCCTTTCGAGCAGCCGCATCACGGCAGGCGAGGCGCTGTCGAGCCCGTCGATCACGATGTGCGCGCCGCACAAAAACGCAGCCTTGTCCGCGTTTTCGGCAGCCTGAGCGTACATGTCCGCGCTGTCAAGCCGCCCCGCGCTGAGCTGGTTGAATTTTCCATAGACATCCGCGATGTCCTCAAGCTTTTTTGCAAGCGCGGCATCGCCGGTGCGTGCGGCCGCGCCGCGGATGGTTTCCGGCGTCTGGCAGTGGCTTTTGAGCCGCGTGAGCAGGTCGGCCACGCACGTATCAAAATCGGGCAGCCGCGATACGCCGCTGAACGGATTTTGCAGCGCGTCGAGCGCACGGCGGCAGTAAACCGCCTTTTCGGCGTGCGTCATAAAATCGAAATGGCCCGCGCAATCGAGTATGCGGTAGCAAAGGCGCTGTATGCTGAGCACCTCGAGCCCAAGTATGCCGTCCACATCGCACGAGAGCATAATGTTTTTTTCCGTCTCAAATGTGAGCGCGCCGGGTACGATCACGATGACCTTTTCAAAAGGGTTTTTGATCAGCCCTTTGATGTGCGCCATTAAATACCGGCTTTTTCCGTTGCCCGCACGCCCTGTGACCACTGTAACGCCCATGCCTCTGCCTCCTTTGCTGCGATCATGCTATATCAACCGCTGTTCGAAAAACGGGACTCCCGCCCCTGTTTTGTTTGTGCTTTAAGGCTTCCCCTTTGAGGGGAAGCTGGCCGGACACGACACCGCAGGTGCGTGTCCGGACTGATGAGGTATAAAATTATAGCCTTTGTATTCAACACCTCATCCGGCGCTCCGCGCCACCTTCTCCTCCAGGAGAAGGCTCAGTGTTTTTTGCATTAAAAAAGCCGCCAATACAGCGGCTCTTGTTGTAAGATTTGAGACTATCCTCTCACAAGATAGTTAAGAAGGAGGTTCAAATCTTCAGGCTCCGAAACCAGCAGCTCAAGTTCGTCGATCTTGGCTTCCGAAAACATCTGCGTCAGCATTATGTACTGGCAGAGTGTGGATTTAAGGTTCAGCCTGTCGCCTTCAGAGGTCACGAGCTCAATTTTGCCTTTGCAATTCTTGAGAACTTCGAAAAACTTCTGAGGTTCGTTGATGTTTTTAATCTTCATACTTTGCCTCCTTTTTTATTACTGATACACCTTGTGTATCAGCTAGAATATAACACACCTGTTGCATTTCGTCAATAATTTGAGAAGCTATTTACACATTATTAACCTTTGTTTCAAGCCCCAGCATCGCCGCGAGCCGCGCGTTTTTCACCGACAGCGTTTTGGGCAGCGGCGGCAGCGATTGTCCTGTTTTTTTGCAGGCAAACGCATACAGCAGCGACGAGAGCCCCGCTGCGAGATTACGTCTGTCTCGCGCGGCGCCCTGCAGCTTAAGCCGCGCTTTTTCCCAAGCCTCCGGCGTATTCACAAGCATCAAGGCGAGCGCATATGTGTTGATAATATACCCGAGGTTCGCTCTTTGCAGCAGCGCGGCGGCGCGCTGATACTGCCCCATGTAGATATGCGTCCATGCGATTTTCTCGGATATGTGCCATGTGTTGTGCTTCCTGTCCGTGTAATTTTCGGTCACGCGCTTGGCCGCTTCGAGATACCTGATTGCTTTAAGCGCATGCGGCTTTGCGTCTTCCCCCAAAGCCCTTGCGAAAAATGCCATGCCGCTGTACGCACAGCCAAGCTTATAGAGCTTTTCGGACGGTGCGCGCGTCCACGCCTTTTGCAGCGCGGCGAGCTCTTTGGCATCAATTTTCTCAAGCGGCAGCTCCGTCTCTGCGGCGTAGCACTTTTCGAGCAGCTCCGCAGCGCTTTGCAGATCGAGCTTCGAGATGGTCTGAAGCTTGCACGGTTCCTTCACGCCCGCGATAATGCGAAGATAGTAATCATGCACGGGCAGATATGCGTCGTCAAGGTAATACCCGCCCAGCACAAACAGCGCCTTGGCGTATTCGCGCCGGTTCTTCTGCCTTTCTTCCTCGTTTTCCAGCCCTTCGTAAAGCGCAATCGCGGTTGCGAGGTGTTCCTCGCCCACCTCACGTATCCCGCGCAGCAGCTCCGCCTCACGCGCGCCGAACGCACGCTGCCCGAAAAGCAGATAAGGTGCCTGCTTCTCGATGATGAGCTTTCCCTTGCGATAATTGTTGCGTATGCTCTGCGGATAAATTTCGAGCGCGCGGCTCAGCCACTCATTGGCTTTTTCAATCTGCTCCCCGAGATCTTGGTCGCGCCGCTCGCCCTGCCGCATCAGTTCGTGGACGTTGGAGTAAAACC
>JAEZNC010000213.1 GCA_023441905.1 Bacillota bacterium
CGTATCCGTCACGGATGTACCGATCGATCTTCGTTATCTGGATGCATCGAACGGCGTTGCGGATTATAAGTCTTTTTTCAAAGGCAGTTTAACGCTGTTTGTCGTTGCGCCCGTCATGACGGAAGGTGCGGTAAGCGGATATTCGATTTCCCAAAAACGCTTTGGTCACGGCATCGGTCTTTCACAGCAGGGAGCCAAACAGCGCGCGAACTCAACCGAACCCATAGTGAACACTTTTGATAAAATACTTGGGTTTTATTACCCGGGAACGACCCTGACAGTGCAAGCCTACGAGCCTCCGGCCCTGACGCCTGCGTCCCTGCCGGATTACTCGAACGCTAAGTATAAAGCTTCTGACACAACACCCCTAAAAGTCAGAAGCGGAACCGGTACAGGGTATGGCATATTGGGAACATTTCCAGCTGACGCAAGAATGGAAATCGTACAGCTCAACGCGGGAACGGGCAGCGGCTACACTTGGCACAAGATTTTCTACGGTGGGCAGTATGGCTATGTGGCATCAAATTTCGTTCAGCCGGATACCAATCCGCTGACAAGGACACCGATTGCCGTCGGCTTCGAGACCAACGGCGGCAGCTCCGTCTCCGCACCGGCCTATTACCACGCGGACAGCATTACCGCCGCGCCATCATCGTCTCGGGCGGGCTTTGCTCTCGAAGGCTGGTATTACGACGCCGGGCTCACGTCGAAGGTCTCTTTCCCAATTGTCGTGACGCGCAGCACCACGCTCTATGCCAAATGGGTATCAAACGTCTGCACCGTGAATTTTGATTCGCAGGGCGGCTCGCCGGTAGCGGGCGTGCAAATGAACTACGGAGATACCATTCCATCCGAACCTGCCACATCACGGCCCGGCTACAACTTTGCGGGCTGGTTTAACGGTGCGGGCCAGCGTGTCTCGTTCCCGTGTACGGTGACGGACAACGCCACACTCTATGCTGGGTGGAACGCGCAGCCGCAGACCAACATGCTCGGCGGTGTCGGCCTTTCGAGCGGCTCATTGAACCGCGCCTTTGCGAAAACGGTGACGAGCTATAAAATCACAATCGGAGAGAACGACGGCAGCTTTACGCTGACGCCTGTGAAGGAATACGACGGTGCGACGATGACGATCAACGGCAAGCCGTATTCAAATTATACCGTGAACCTCGCCAACGGCAAGAGCACTACGATAAAGGTCAAGGTCACCTTCGCCAAGAAGTCTAAAACCTATAAGTTCACCGTGACGAGAGCAAAGTCATCCAACAACGCGCTGAGCTCATTGTCTGTCATCGGCGGATCGCTGGATCAGCCGTTCAACCCGAACGTGCTCAATTACACACTCAATCTCGATGAAAATACGAAGAGCACGTCAATCAAGGCGTTCGCCGCCGCGGGCAAAGCGGCCAGCGTCTCGCCCTCGTCCAAAAAGATATCGCTCAACAACGGGCAGAGCAAGGATGTGAAGATCACGGTCAAGGCCCAGTCGGGCGCCAAGCGGACATACACGATCCGCGTCGTGCGGGCGGCGTCCACGAACGCCGATTTAAAGTCGCTCAAGGCCAGCGGAATGGCACCGGGGTTCAGCCCGGGCAATACAAATTACACCATCGTGCTGCCCGCAAACAAGAGTTCCGCATCGATTTCCGCAAAGGCGGCCGGATACAAGGCTGCGGTTTATATCGACGGCGCGAAAAAGTCATCGAAGAAGGTGACGCTCGCAAACGGACAGAGCGCCGTTGTGCGAGTGACGGTGGTGTCTCAGGCGGGCAATGCGAAGGAGTATGTGATCACCGTCATCAGGCAATAGGATTTTTATCAAAATTTAAGATAATAAGATGCAGTCTGCCGGAATTTCCGGCAGACTGTTTTTAATGAAGACGGGTTCACATTATTCTTAGGGTGCAGCAAAGAAGGGACGCTCTTTAACTGCCTTGTATGCTTAAGGGAAGATGAAGTCGGATTAGCTTTTATTCACACTTGGTTTGTATCGCCGCTGATGTCGTCAATCCCTTGGCTGTCGGGGGCTGCGTCCTGATCGGGAAAGCCTCCCGCCATCCGCATCACCGTGATGCTCATTACCGCCTTGCCGTCAGTTTGAGCAGTCACGATATCGCCGGTTTGAAGATCTGCCAGCGAGCCTGTCTTTGAGTCGCTGCCGGATTGTATCGTGATCACGGTGCTGTCCGAAACGGTGATCGTCTTTTCTTCTTCTGTCAGTGTCATGCCTCCCGGCACATCGCCGTCACCTCGAAACGCGCCGCCGGGCGGGGGATTACCCGGTACCTTGTCGTTCTGTTGAGGCATGTCACCAGACGGGCCATTACCGTCCTGCGGGCCGGTTGGGGCATCTCCATTCGCGGTCGCCGACGATGTTGCATCGGCTCCGTTTTGAGATCCGTTCATCTGTGGCCTCTGTGGCGGTGCGCCAACGGCAATGGTGATGCTGGTGCCGTCAATGGCTGTAATTTGCCCGAATAATACCGAATTTGCAGCGGCACTGTCATCCCCGTTGCTTGCACATCCCCCCAGTATTATAAAAGCGCTCAATATCCCAAACATCAGCATGAATCCTTTTTTTAGCATCGTTTAAACCTCTCTTGCTTACTTGTTACGGGTATCATATCAGCGCATATTAACAGCATTCTATCAGCCACATTAACAATTTATGAACACCGGATAAACAAAAAAGGCTGCTTTTCAGCGGCCTTCTTTGCTTATCGCTTAGGGGAAACTATGAAAAGATTTGGTTTAAGCGGTGATTTTGCCGGGTTGCAGCGGGTTTTTGCCCTGTTATACCGTTCGGTGCATTGTCGTCGCCTCATGACGTGTCGTCCGGTGAATCCCTTCACCTTCTGAGCATTGTCGTCGCCACGAGACGTGCCGCCGGACGCAGTATGGCCGCTTCTTTGCAGGTGCGCCTGCCTTCTTCTCGGATGCGGCAGTCTCTATAACTCGCCGCTGCTGCCGCCTGATACCCTAGTCTTAGCCAATGGGGCAATCATATCAGCATATCATGACAACATTTCGGATGGAATTTAAACAAACTATGAACATCAAAGAAAGACGCTGACGGTTGAGTCCAGCGCCTTTGCTTGATGAATGCTGTTTACGGCACCACCTTGACGATGCTGAACATGCTGTCGAGCACGGCCCAGTTCTGCGGAAACTCGAGGCCGAGCAGCCAGTAGCTCACACCGCGCAGATCGTACTTGTTGACGAGCAGCAGCTTAGCGCGCACGCTGCGCGCATCCTCAAACCACACCTCATGCTGAACGCCGTTGCTGTCGTAGTACTTAAACGTGGGGGCTTGTGTCTGCTCGTTGTAGCTGATTGTCGCGCCCACCTGCGCCGCGAGCTTAAGCGCGTCCTGCGGGCTTAAACGTTTGGCCCATTTTCCGCCCGGCATAAACGGCAGCATCCAGTCGTAACCGTAAAGCGGCATGCCCATGAGTATCTTGCGGCTGGGTATCACGGACACCGCATAGCGGAGCACCTCTTCTACGAGGTCCACCGGGGCAACGGCATACGGCGGCCCGCCCGACCATCCCCATTCATACGTCATAATGATCACAAAATCCACGATTTCGCCGTGCGCCTTGTAATCATGCGCGCCGTGCCACGCGCCTGTTTGATATTCGGAGTTCTTGGGCGCGAGCGCTGTGGACACCACGAACCCGGCGGGGTGAAGCGCCGCCACCACGCGCCGCAGAAAATCATTGTAGCGGTTAGCGTTTTCGGGCGATATCCGCTCAAAATCGATATTGACGCCGTAATAGCCCTTGGTGCGCATCGTCTGAAGCATGTTGTTAATCAGCGTATCCTGCACCGCCGTGTCGTTCAATATCGCGTCGACGAGCTCCGTATCGAAGGTGCCTGTGCCGAAGTTCGTGAGCACGAGCAGCGGGGCAATGCGAAATTGCCGGGCTGCCGCGAGCATAGCCGTGTCGTTAATGGGTTTTAAACTGCCGTCAGCGCGCACCTGATAGCTGAACGGGCTCAAATATGTGAGAAATTCGCCCACCTCGCGAACGGTCTGCGCCTCAGTCTCGGGTGTGGAGGGCTCAATGTAGCCGTTGACTTCGATAAACCCGTAATTCTTTTCTCTGACCGGTATGCGCAGCACCGTGCCTGGGGTCAGCGCATCGGGGTTCGTAATGCCATTCAGTGCGATGATGCTGCCCGTTGTGGTCCCAAAGCGACGCGCGATGGAAAAAAGCGTGTCTCCGGGCACGACGGTATATGAAGTTTCCTGCGTGGGGATCACCAGTGTCTGCCCGACGACAAGGAACGGAATATCACCCAGCTGATTGACGCGATAAATTTCATCCGGGGAAACGCCGTACCGCCGGGCAATGCTATAAAGCGAATCACCCTGCTTCACTACATGTATATCCAAATTAATATCACTTCCTTAAAACAATAGTTTTGGTTGGTATATTATATGGAAACTGTCTCAGTTAAGTTTATTTTTATCACCAAATCTTTATCACTTTTCGGTTGACGGCAATATACTATACTGTATGCGCCAGTGAGGAATTCATAAATGAAGTTGGTGATAAAATGGAACTATCAGGTAGAGAACTATTTGCACGAATGATACAGTGTGAAGCGGGAGGAGAGGGTTTGAGCGGCATGGAGGCTGTTGCGACGACGATTATGAACAGAGTTCACGTCTCATATGGTGAGTACTTAAGAACAGGGCAGGGAGATCTGCGGCGGGTATTGACTCAGCCGGGGCAGTTTACCTGCTATATGGACACAGTGAACGGCGTGTATAATCCGCAGAATGTATGGAACATGGTTCCTGAGCAAATTCACTATGATGTGGCTGACTGGGCACTTGCGGGCAATGTCCACGGAGGGGCTATCGAGACGCTCTGGTATATGAACCCGTTTAGGCCGGAATGTCCGCCGTATTTTCCGTATAACCGCACAGGCGTCCAGTTTAACAGAGTTGCGCAGCATTGCTTTTTCCAACCGACAAGCCTTTACGCATTGACATAAAAAATTTAGAAAGGAGACAATAAATGAACTGCAATCAATACAACAACAGCCAAACGCAACCGATGGGACAGATGCATAAAGATATGACGACAAGACCTATGCAGCCGGACAGCATGGATATGAATATGGGCAGACAAATGGGTATGCAAAGCCCCCCGATGAGCATGGGGAGAATGCATGATATGCAGACCACACCAATGAGCACAGGGAGGACGGCGGGCATGCAGAGCCTTCCCATGGAAACAGTAAGAGTATGGGATACTCAGGGTGTGTCCATGACGGATACGGGGCAGGGCATGAGCCCTTCAATGATGCCGCCGCCCGGGGGCTGGAATCTGCCCAGCACAACGGCACAGCCGCTTGCCATGCAAACCCCGACGACCGTTGAAAGCCCTTATTACACCGCCGGTTTCTTAAGAAACTTCATCGGGAAAACGATGCGTGTGGAGTTTTTAATCGGGACATCCGGCGCACTGGTAGACAGAACGGGCGAGCTTATGGAGGTAGGCGCAAGTTATATTGTGCTCCAGCCTTCCTTCACGGACGACCTTGTGATGTGCGACCTGTACGCAATCAGGTTTGTGACGATATATCAGTAAAAACATAGGGCCGCAATGAACGGAATAAGCCTTGAGTTTAAGGGCTTATTCTTTTATTAGCCTTTCAGGCGGAGCAGGTATGCGCCCCCTCATCAGGTGTTCACAGGCGGCTTGTATCAATATCGGCCGGATAAATTCCTGAGAGAAAAATGCTTTTTTGGGGTATAGAGCGGTGATCTTTTGCGACCAAATCAAAAAGCGAATATCGCTCTCGTTGGGCGCATAGCCTTAGGTAAACGCTGATTAATTCGGAACGCTGTCTTGATGGCTGCTTCCGTGCTCTGCGGTGTCGCTGAAATCTCGAAATAGCGCTGCTATTCCCACGATTTCGCTCTGCATAGCGCGAAATCCGCTCATCCATCCATCACTCCTTATTTAATCATTGTTTACTTGAATAATATGATGAAAGGAGGCTTGTGCATGAAACGAAAAAGTATCATTGTTTTTGTAACAGCTTGCCTTGATGTGGTGCTGATTGCTTTATCGCTGAGTTTTGATTTCAATACGCAGGCGTGCTTTGTTACGGCCGCGCACAGCGAAAATACCGGGTACAACTGGTATTTCGTGCCGCGCAGTGACGGACTGCAGCCCAGAGACCTGCCGGAATTCTCGTTCATCAAGGGCAGGGATGCTTACTGGGTGGGCGATCCGGAGGAAAAGTCGATATACCTAACATTCGATGCGGGGTATGAGAACGGCTACACGACAAAGATACTCGATGTGCTCAAAGCGCATCACGCACCCGCCGCGTTTTTTGTGGTGGGCCACTACATCAAAACGGCACCGGAGCTTATCACCCGGATGGTGAATGAGGGACATCTGGTGTGCAGCCATTCGATGAACCACAAGGACATGTCGGCCATCGGCGACTTAAGCGCGTTTAAGGCGGATCTCGAACAGCTCGAAAACACATACAAAGAGCTGACCGGAAAGCAAATGCCAAAATTCTTTCGTCCGCCGGAGGGCCGCTTCAGCGAGCGCAGCCTGAAGTTTGCGGAGGAGCTTGGGTATAAAACGATATTTTGGAGCTTTGCCTATAAAGATTGGTATGTGGATGCCCAGCCATCTGAAGAGGAAGCGTTTAAAACCATCACAACGCGAACCCATCCGGGTGCGATCGTGTTGCTGCACGCCACCTCGAAAACCAACGCGGATGTGCTGGATCGCGTAATTACCGAGTGGGAACGCATGGGCTACAAGCTCAAATCGCTTAATGAGTTTCCATTTGAGCAGATGAAGCAGAACCCGGGAGGCTCTAAAGAATAATGCTGTTTGCAATAATGAACTGCTTAGGTCGCATTCCCTGTTGTTGTCCTATGCCGTCTAAGATGAATGGCAGCCGATTAAAGCTCGGTTATACACCTTTGAGGAGCGATTTTTTGGTTAAAGTATAGAATGCGATATGTGCGTATTTATGGCTTCCCCTTTGAGGGGAAGCTGTCGCCGACAGGCGACTGATGAGGTATTCTCATAGTTATCTTTTGCGAACCACGCCGGGGTATTGCGCTCCGCCTTTACCTCGGGGATATCAATTACAGCGCGGCATCCCCGCGTTTTTTTGCGCCCTTGATTACAAAATAAAGGCCGATAGGAATGGCCGCAAGGCTGATCCACTGGGATGTGAACAGCAGCCAGAACACGCCGCGGTCACCGTCGCCGCGCAGGAATTCGAGCGCAAAACGGATGATGCCATATCCTGTGATATAAAGGCCCGTGATTTGCCTGTCGGCGCGCGGCTTGCGCGAATAGACGAAAAGAATACCAAAGAGTATGAGATTGAGTGCAGCTTCAACAAGCTGAACTGGAAAGAACGCGATGCCGTGCGGCGCGACCGAGTCGGCGCGAAAATACACGCCCCAGGGCGGGTCCATCGGCAGCCCGTAGCAGCAGCCCGCGCAATAGCACCCGATGCGGCCCACCGCGTGCATCAGCGGCACCGAAGGAATCAGGCTGTCCGTCAGAGGCCACGCTTTCAAACGAAACTGTTAACAAAAAATGTACAGAATGTGTAGAAAAAACAGCATTGGCGTTTCTTTTTTTGCGTTAAGCCGTACACAATGATATACTGTATCTAGTTAATTATTATTATGAATAAGGAGATCTGTATCCTGTCATATGAAAGATAAACAATATCAATATTTATTGCTTGATGTCGACGATACACTGATGGATTTTAAAAAAATTGAAGCGGAAGCGCTGCACAAGTTGTTTGAATACTACGGGCATCCGCTCACTGCGGAGCTGCTGAAGGTTTATCATACAATCAACAAAGGGCTCTGGGCAGACTATGAACTGGGCCGCGTGGCCATGCGCGATATGCTCAATAACCGGTTTGGGCAGACTATGGCTGAGTTTGGCATCGCGGTGGACAGCGAGGAATGGGAACTGCGTTATCAGGCCCTGCTCGGCGAAGGCGGGCATCTTATCGACGATGCGAAAGAGGTTGTCACACGCCTTTGCAATTCATACAGGCTGTTCGTGGTCACCAACGGCGTGAGGGAAACGCAGCGCCGCCGACTCGAAGCGGGCGGACTGTACAGCCTTTTTGAGGCGGTGTTCGATTCGCAGAGTATCGGCTATCAGAAGCCCGCGAAGGAATTTTTCGATCATGTGGCGGCGCATATTGACGGCTTTGAAAAGCGCCATGCGCTGATTATCGGTGATTCGCTCACAACAGATATCCGGGGCGGAATCGGGGCGGGCATCGACACCTGCTGGTTCAACAGAAACCCGGAGAAGAGCGCGGAGGACCTGCCCATCACCTATACGGTCACAAGGCTCACGCAGCTTTATGACATACTCGGAGTGACGGATGAAGGATAAGCTGCTTGCGTGGTATGATACCAACAAACGTGATTTGCCGTGGCGGCGGCGCGGCGGCGCTTATGCGGTGCTTGTATCTGAAATGATGCTTCAGCAGACCACGGTGGAAACGGTGCTGCGCTATTACGAGCCGTTCCTTCAGCGATTCCCTGATGTGCATGCGCTCGCGGCGGCGGATGAGCAGGAGGTGCTGGCCTGCTGGAAGGGGCTCGGGTATTACTCACGCGCGCGCAATCTGCACCGCATTGCAAGGCTCGTCGTGAATGAGTGCGGCGGTGAGTTTCCCGAATCGTTTTCAGCGTGGCGAAAATTGCCCGGTGTCGGGCCGTATATGGCGGGTGCGGTGATGAGCATCGCGTTCGGCAAAGCGTATCCCGCGGTTGACGGCAACGTGCTCCGCGTGATCTCTCGGGCCTTTGCGCTTCGCGAAGACATCGCGAGCCCTGCGGCACGCAAGCAGACAGAAGCGATTGTGAGTGCCATGATGACCGAAGAGAACGCGGGTGATTTCACGCAGGCGCTGATGGAGCTCGGCGCACTGGTCTGCCGCCCCGTTTCGCCCGATTGCGCGGCCTGCCCGTGGCAAAAGGATTGTGCGGCGTTGCGTGAGGGCATTGTGGATGAGCTGCCGGTAAAAAAACCGCGCGCCAAGGTAAAATCCGTGGCACTGTGGGCGGCACTGATCGAATCAGACAATGAGGTGCTGCTGCACTACCGCGCCGGTGACACGCTGCTGGGGCGGCTCTGGGGTCTGCCTGTGGCCGATAAGCAGGAAGGAGCGGCAGCCGAGACCGCGTTTTTTAAAAAATACGGTATTCAATTGACGCATGGCGAAGCTGTGATGCATGCCGCGCACGTGTTCACGCACCAGCGCTGGGAGATGGACGTGGTTCGGTACAAGCTGAAAAAAGAATTAAAACCGGATCACTCCGAATGGGAGTTTGTCAGCTGGGAATCAATAGATGAAAAGCCCATTCCCACGGCTTTTATGAGGATATTAAACGATGTGCGCAAAAGGAGGAAAAGCGATGGATAAGAAAGCGGTATTCGCGGGCGGATGCTTTTGGTGCATGGAGCCGCCGTATGCAGGCATTCCCGGCGTGAAGCAGGTGCTTCCGGGATACACGGGCGGGCATACCGAAGCTCCCACCTATGAGCAGGTCTGTGCGGGCGGCACAGGCCACTATGAAGCCGTCGAAGTCACGTACGATCCTGAAAAGGTGTCGTTTGAGCAATTGCTGGAGCTTTTCTGGCGGCAGATAGACCCGACGGACGCGTTCGGGCAGTTTGCGGACAGGGGCCGCCAGTATCAGACGGCGATATTTTATCACGATGACGACGAGAAGCGCATCGCCGAGGATTCGGTGCGCCGCATCCAGCGCCTGTTTGATAAACCCATTCGCACGCAGGTGCTGCCCGCGGCTGTGTTTTATCCCGCGGAGGGTGGACACTGCGAGTACTACAAGAAGAACCCGTCGCACTACGCGCGCTACAAGGCGGGCTCGGGGCGCGAAGCATTTATCCACAGCGTGTGGGGCGACGATGCGCTAAAACAAAGGCTCACGCCGGTTCAGTACAGCGTGACGCGGCAGA
>JAEZNC010000235.1 GCA_023441905.1 Bacillota bacterium
CGAAGAAAATCGCGGAGCAGCGTGTGCGCGGCATATTCAAGGAAGCGAAGAGCCATGCAAGCGTGAAATTCGTTTCAGCGCTGGCTGCGGTGTTGCTGCTGGTCACCTGCTTCACGACGGCGTGCCAGCCCACACCTGAAACGCCACCTGTCAACAATAAGAATACGAGCGTTGTGGGAGAGGTTGTTCAAGCCAATGCCGAAGAAAATAAAGAAGAGCTTGAGACACAAAAAGAAGTGATCGCCGAACAGATCAAAAAAGTGAACGGGCATATGGAATGGGAGCTGAAACCCAATGATCAGGTCACTATAAAGGTAGATGCAGATATCATCGCCCCCGAGTTCGATCATTTTCCTGTTGTACGCATCAAACCTAAAAACTTCTCACAAGAGCAATTTGAGAAGTTTTCCAATTTATTGTCTCACGGCAAGCCGCTTTACTACAGGGAGCGAGGCTTCAATTGGACACAGGAAGAAGTTGCTAGTATATTGCCAACTCTTCAGGATGATCTTGAAAATGATGACCTTCCGGCATTTATTGAGAGTAGTATTAAATATCGAATAAGTGAAATAAAAGAGCAAATGGACAGCGCTAAAAGCAAAGCCGACGATAAACCGTATAACGGCACATTGGTAACGGCTCATAATAATTCACGTTACAGTTCAGTCACCGATTTGAAGTGTTATATGGATAAGAATCAGGCAGCAAGCATATCGCTTTGGCAATCGTTCAACGAAAGCTCAACAGGTATGATATTCGATAATTTCGATTATGGTGAACCCTTTAACACATTTGAACCCTATGAAGGAACCGATGCCAATGGGATTAAGATGACATATGCGCAAGCAAAGGTTGCGGCTGAAGAATTTGTGCACCAAATCGATGGTGAGAATACCAATCTGTTGGTGAGTGGTTCAAGCATATGCTATAAACTAGGTACATTCTCGAATTACACCAAAGAGACCTCGCCGCAAGCTTACGTATTCGATTTTTCCAGATGTTATAACGGTATCCTTGTGAAGAATGTTGGATATCTTCGGGGTACCGATGAATATATTGATTATGACAAGATGGTGTCACCCGAAAACCTCATGGTCATCATTAATGATGACGGTATCAATAATGTTTCTTGGTTAAACCGCTTGGAATATATCGAAGATGTCTCAGACGATTCGCCGCTGCTCGACTTCGAAACAATCCAAACAATCTTTGAAGAGCACTGCAGCCAGAAATTCGCGTGGGTTCCGAAAGATGACGCGTTGCCTCCGAACCAGCATGTGACGCTGACTGTGAAAAAGATCGAGCTCAATATGATGCCCATACCCGAAAAAGACAACCTTGAAAACTACATCACCGTGCCTGTTTGGGATTTCATTGCGGACTTGGACTACGACGAGGACGTCTACGCGCAGGACGGTTATCCCGCTTATGAGGATAAGAATGTCAGCATCGTGACGGTCAACGCGATCAACGGCACCATCATCAATCGCGAACAGGGGTATTAATGATTAAAATAGATCATTCCTGATAAAAAGGGGCTTTAAGCTCCTTTTCTTTTTAAATCATTGCTCCTGAGTAACAGATTATGTATAGTATCATAAATAGGCAATTTTCACATCTGATTTCACGTTTGGAGGCTGTCATGAATACGGAGGCAATCAAACAAAAGGCAAAAGAGCTTGTGGCTCAAATGACATTGGAAGAAAAGGCAGGCCTATGCTCCGGCCTTGACTGCTGGCACACAAAACCCATCGAGCGGCTCGGCCTAAAGTCCGTCATGGTGTCCGACGGGCCGCACGGCCTTCGAAAACAGATCACTCTGAACGATAACATGGGCATCGGCAAAAGCGTGCCCGCCGTCTGCTTCCCCACCGCAAGCGCGCTCGCGTGCAGCTTCGACCGCGACCTCGTCTACAGTGTGGGCCAAGCCATGGGCGAGGCGTGCGTGGGAGAAGGCGTTTCCGCAATACTCGGCCCCGGCGCGAACCAGAAGCGCAGCCCGCTCTGCGGCCGCAACTTTGAATATTACAGTGAAGACCCCGTATTGTCGGGCGAGCTCGCCGCGAGCCTGATTCAGGGCGTGCAAAGCACGGGTACGGGCACCTCATTAAAGCACTTTGCCGTCAACAATCAGGAAAAGCGCCGGACGACTGTGAGCGCCGTTGTTGATGAGAGGACGCTTCGCGAAACATACCTCAAAGCGTTTGAAATCGCCGTCAAGAAAGGCAAGCCCGCCACTGTGATGTGCGCCTACAATAAGGTGAACGGCACCTACTGCAGCGAGAATGACACCCTGCTCACCAAAATACTGCGTGACGACTGGGGCTTTGATGGCCTGGTCGTGTCGGACTGGGGCGCGGTGCATGACCGCGCGCTCGGCGTGAAGGCTGGGCTCGATCTTGAAATGCCCGGAAGCCGCGGCATCAACGACGCCAAAATCGTGGCCGCCGTCAAAGCCGGCACGCTGAGCGAAGACGCGCTTAATAAAGCAGCCTGCCGTGTGGTGGCGTTTGCGCTAAAGGGAATTGAGAACAAGCGCGAAGGCTTCACCTACGATAAGCAGGCTCAGCACGCACTGGCGACAAAAGCCGCGCAGCAGTCCGCCGTGCTGCTCAAGAACGACGCAGCTCTGCTGCCGGGCAGCGCAGGCCAGAAAGCGGCCATCATCGGCGCTTTCGCAAAAGACCCAAGATACCAGGGCGCGGGCAGCTCCAAGATCAACCCGATTCAGATTGATACGCCGTGGGACGCGCTGCAAAAGTTCGGGCTGAATGCCGTTTATGCGCAAGGATACAGCCTCAAAGGCAGCACAAAGGACAGCGATAAACTGATTTCAGAAGCATGTGAAGCGGCAAAGGGCAAGGATATCGTTTACATATTCGCCGGGCTTTCGGAGGGCTATGAATCCGAAGGGTTCGACCGTGAAAATCTCTCGCTGCCGCAGGCGCACAACGAGCTGATCAGCGCCGTCTCCCGCTGCAACCCGAACGTGGCCGTGATCCTTATGGGCGGCGCGCCGATAGCCCTGCCGTGGATCAACGATGTCAAAGCGGTGCTCGCGGCCTACCTCGGCGGAGAGGGCGTCGGTACAGCCGTCGCGAATCTGCTGCTCGGCGCTGAGTCACCCTGCGGCAAGCTTGCCGAAACGTGGCCGCTCTCAGCCGACGATATTCCGTGCCGCCGGTACATGCCGGGCGGCAGGCACACTGTGGAATACCGG
>JAEZNC010000282.1 GCA_023441905.1 Bacillota bacterium
AGCGTTTCATCAAACGGCAGATTTGTAATTTCAGCCGCCTCGCGCGCCACCGAATACAGTTTGCCGATATTGTCGCCGATACAATCGTAACCGAGCTTTAACTGCAGATTCGGTATAATGGACGACAGCCGCGCGTTGCCGCTGCGTTCGCCGTAACCGAGCAGTGTGCCCTGCACATGGCAGGCCCCAAGCTGCACCGCCATCAGCGAATTCGCCACCGCGAGGTCCGTGTCGTTGTGCGCATGGATGCCGATTCTGGTGTCCACGGCTTTAAGCGACGCCTGCACCGCGGTTTCGATTTCGTCCGACATTGTGCCGCCGTTCGTATCGCAGAGCACAATCACATCCGCGCCCGCGCGACCGGCGGTTTTGAGCACGTCAATCGCGTACTGCGGATTCGCCTTGTATCCGTCGAAAAAGTGTTCGGCGTCGAATATCACTTCTTTGCCGTTATCCTTTAAGAACTTGAGCGTGTCGAAGATCATATTTAAGTTTTCTTCGAGCGTCGTGCCGATCACTTCGGATGCGTGCAGGTCCCACGCCTTGCCGAACACCGCAACCACGCCCGTCCCCGCATCCATCAGCGCTTTTACGCCGAGGTCTGTTTCCACTGGCGTATTTTTGCGGCGTGTGCTTCCGAAAGCCACGAGGCGCGCATGATTCAGCTTCACCTTCACGGCTTCTTCAAAAAACTGCCGTTCTTTAGGATTAGAGGCAGGATTCCCTGCCTCTATATAGTCCACACCGAGGCTGTCCAGCAGCGCAAGCATTTGCAGCTTGTCAGACAGCGAGTAGTTGATTCCGCGCGCCTGCGCACCGTCGCGCAGCGAGGAATCGAATATATCAACCTTTCTGCTCATCTTCATGCTCCTTATGCGGGGCGTCTAGAATTCGGGTTCATCCTGCCACGGCATCATTTTTCTGAGCTCTTTGCCCACTTTTTCCACAGGCAGTTCTCTTTCGATTCGCCGTCTTGCGAGGAAGCCCGGGCGGCCCGCTTTGTTTTCTGAGATCCAGCGGCTTGCGAAAACACCTTCCTGAATCTCCTGCAGCACCTTCTTCATCTCTTTCCTTGTCTCATCCGTGATAATGCGCCGCCCGATCGAATAATCGCCGAATTCAGCCGTATCGCTGATGGAATACCGCATATAGGAAAGACCGCCTTTGTTGATCATATCCACAATCAGTTTCATCTCATGTATGCATTCAAAGTAGGCGCTCTCCGGCTCATAACCCGCTTCCACAAGCGTATCAAACCCGGCTTTCATGAGCTCGGTCACACCGCCGCAAAGCACAGCCTGCTCGCCGAAAAGGTCGGTCTCCGTCTCTTCGCGGAACGTGGTGGCAAGAATGCCTGAACGCGCTCCGCCGATCCCTTCCGCATAAGCAAGGCCCACATCGAGCGTATCGCCCGTCGGATCCTGCGCCACCGCGATGAGACACGGCACGCCTTTGCCCGCCACAAATTCGCTGCGCACTGTGTGGCCGGGGCCTTTGGGTGCCACCATGAACACGCCCACATCGGCAGGCGGCTTAATCTGGCCAAAATGAATATTAAAGCCGTGAGCGAACGCAAGGTACTTGCCGGCAGTTAAGTTCGGTTTAACCGATTCTTCATATATTTTGGCCTGAAGCTCGTCGTTGACGAGAATCATAATCACATCCGCCGCCTTGGCTGCGTCAGAAGCCGTGGCCACTTTGAGGCCGAGCTCCTCCGCCTTTTTCCACGATCTGCTGCCTTCATATAGGCCAACCACCACATTAAAACCGGAATCGTGCAAATTGAGGGCGTGCGCGTGGCCCTGGCTGCCAAAGCCAATCACCGCTACCGTTTTGTCCGCAAGATACTCTTTGTTGCAATCCGACTGATAATACAATTTAGCCACTTTCAAAATCTCCTTTTAAATAGATATTTTATTTCCGTTTTTCTAGCAAGCTTTATATTTTCTGCATCGCAGCCGTCTGGCTGTTATAAAGCTGAGTGTCACCCATTTGCAGAGCGACCATACCGGTGCGCGCCACCTCGAGAATGTAGTAATTTTTAAAGAGATCGATGCTCTCGTTGATGAACGTAATCGTGCCGCTGATTTGGACGGTGACGCATTTCTCGGCGATATCGAGAACGATGCCAGAGCGCGATTCGATATCCGCCATCAGCTGCTTTTTATCCACGCCGTCGGTGCTGATCTTCACGAGCGCGATTTCACGGAAGATGCCGTCTTCCGCGGGTATTTCCTTAATCGCCTTCACATCGAGCAGCTTGTCGAACTGTTTCACCACCTGCTCGGTCACCGCATCGTCCGCTAGCATCACGATCGTGATGCGTGAAAGATCGGGGTTGCTTGTGACACCGACCGTTAAGCTCTCGATATTAAAACCGCGCCTGCTGATCAGGCCGGAAATTCTCGACAAAACGCCGGGCTGGTTCGATACGATAAACGATATCACACGCTGCATAAACTAAACTTCCTTTCCCGTTATAATAAAAAAACCGCATACCCTTCTTATATGAAGAGACGCAGTTGTTAATCAACTTCGCGGTACCACTCAACTTGTCTTTAAGCAAAGACCACCTTTAAGGCTCTATCAAGCCCCCATGTTGTAACGGAATGACCCGGCAATGTCTACTTCGTTCGACACGCAGCTCCGGAGGGATTCGTCCTGCGCCATGCTGCCGATTTTCACCAAACATCGGCTCTCTGAAAGTCACAGCTGCCTGACCTGTCTCCATCTACGCTTTTAGTAATTTTATACTATCAAACATACTGTTGTTTGTCAACACGCGATTATGTTAATTTTACGTTTCACACGGCAGTAGTATTCCGACGATATAAGAGTCCTGATGCCGCAGTTGATACCTAAAGCTGTCATAACAGAGTGCCGATAAGAGCGGCGAGATGCTGCCGATGCTGTACTTCAAACATAAGGGCAAATCTGTTAAAAGGCACATCCCGTGATCTGAAGCTCTTTTATTTCTGCTCTTCATCTCCGTTTCAGTGTGACAACCACCAGCTCGGGCCTGTTGCCGAGCCGCAGCGGGAAGCCGCTGTTTCCAAGACCCCGGCTCACCACCATACCGGTTCTGCCTTTTCTGTGAAGTCCGCTCGTGTACTTAGGGAAAATCCCCTGATGCGGCGCGTATAATCCGCCGATCAGCGGCAGCCGCCATTGCCCGCCATGCGCGTGTCCGGTCAGCACAAGATTAAAGCCTGCTTTGGCATAAAAGTCTATCTTTTCGGGACGATGAGCAAGCAGCACGCGAAAGCCGCTCGGATGAGCCGCCGCAAGTTCGCCGAGCTTGCCTGCAAAGCCTTTATCCGCCCTCGCATAATCATCCTTTTTATTATCATTCTCACCGCTTGATCTGAAAAACTGCCAGTCCTTCACACCGACGACCGTGATGACCGCGCCGCGCTTATTAAACTGCATGGCATCGTTCGCGATGACCCGCACACCGCATGCCTTGAGCCGTTCGGCCAGTTTTTCATACACCCCCGCCGACCTTTCATGATTTCCCGGCACGTAAAAAACCGGCGCAATCTTGACCGCTTCAGCCGCGAGCAGCAGTGCCGCGCCTGCGCCCTCGCGCCGTTTGTCAATAATATCGCCCGTCACCGCAATCATGTCTGGTTTCATTGCTGCCAT
>JAEZNC010000041.1 GCA_023441905.1 Bacillota bacterium
TGGCCTCAACAGCGTTTGCTTACAGCTTCCAAAATTCATTAGCACAATGGACAAGTTCCTCGCTGACCTTCAGTACTTCGATGCGCGGGGTAAATACATGCACGAACAGCACCATGAATGCCCCCACCGGCACATTCACCAGCTACACATGTTATCTGGTATCAGGCAATACCGCTCATTCGGCAGTGATTACAATGACGGCACGAAACCAAACAAAATACTTATATCCTGACGCAGGAGGTTCGTTCAGTCTGAGGATTGTCAACCCGTATCCCCAGTACACACACTACGCCAGCGGCAGTTTTTCCAACCAGTACTATTGATCATATCACCGGGGTTATCCCCGGTGATACTTGTGATTGAGTGAAAGGCAGCGCCCATGAAATATATTTATGAAAATCTAAAGCAAGTGCCGCCTTGGCGCCTTATCATTGCCGCTGTGCTCCTGTTTGGTATCTCTCTTGAAAGTAACACATTTTTAAGCTATTCAGGCGGGCAGCCCACATTTCAGGAAATGGCGGTTAACAGCTTCAACAGGATTGTCGTATTCAGTCAGTATTTGATCTTCCTGCTGATCGTTGCCGATTTCGGATTCAAAAAGCATGACGATGCAAACACAGCGCGGGGGTCGTTTGTCCGCGGCATCGCGTATCTTGCGTTTGTCTGTCTTTTGTTTGTCATCATTACAATGGCGTTCAATCTGCTGGTGCTGCTTATCAAATGCGGAGCCATCGCCACGACAGATATCTGGAACGCCATGGCACAAAGCAGTTTGACATGGATTTCACCTTCTTTGGCAATGGGCATAAGCGCTCTATTCTTCTATTTGCGTTTCCTCTTCGTCGCCATTTTGATCTATACCGTCAATCAACGCTGTACAAAAATACCTTATGGCTTTGCTGCCGGCCTTGCGTTTTTTATGTTCGAAATGATCGTCTGTTTTAGCTTAGGCCCATTTGAACCGACAGGATTATTCCCTTTTGAACACGCTTATCTCGAATACGCATTGAACCTGACGGCAATTCCTGCGCTGGACATCACAATCAGCATCGCTTATTGGGGGGTGCTGATCCTAATTGTGCGTTTCATTGATTATATCGCCAATAAACCATGGCGCCGCAAGGCAAAGGATGAGCTATGAAAAAGTTGATTGGATCTGACATGAAGAAAGTACTGCGCTCGTTAAACTTCTGGATTGCCGTTGGCGCAGTGATCGTTTGTTCCGTTCTGAATCTGATACAGGCCCTCCAACTTGACGGCAGCAAGTGCTTCGGCGGTTTGGGTCTTTTCATTTACAGTCAATACAGCAATCATCTGATCAATACGTTGGTTCCTTTCATTCCGGCGTTTGTATTCATGCCTCTGATGGCCGAGGATACCCGAACGGCAGGTTTCATGATCGCACGGGAAATAAGCACCAAAAAGTATCTGGCGGCACGATCGCTCACTTCAGCCATTGCGGGCGGCAGCGTGTTCATTGTGGCCTTTTTGATGTTATTAATCGGTTTTTTTCTATTCGACCCCACCGTCCAGGCGATAAATTACGAGCCGACCGGCTTGTTCAGTGATGTCTATTTTTCATCGCCTTTGCTGTATGCCGGCCTGTTCATCGTATATTCGGCACTCTTTGGCGCCGTTTACGGTTTTTTTGGTTTTGCGATAGGCCTGTCATCAAGAAGTGTCTCAATGGCCGTGGTGCTTCCGGGGCTCGTCTACCACTACGCGAGCTTGATCTGGTACTATTTCGAAGGCACTCCATTATCGTTTATCAGCTTATTGCTTCCGAATCTTACGTATGTCTTTGCGGGTATACAGTCCCCCACGCTATATTTCGATAAAGCGATACAACTCGGGGTGATCGTGCTCATCGGCGTCACGCTGCTGATTACCGGCTACTGGAAACTGCAGAAAGAACATATTAATAATCAGACAAACGAAAAACGCAAGTGCGATCCGACGGACCGAAAGCCGCCAGTCCAGATTTGAATTTCGTCGTCGGAAAAACAAGGCTATTTCTTATACTATGAGGTGACGGAATATGAAGAGACTTTGCTATATTGTTATGATTGTGATTTTTGCGGCTCTGCTGACAGCCTGCCATCCCACCCCGCAAACAGCCGCTGTGATTGACAAGACCGCACTTGAGGATAAGATTAACGGGCCCGCTGCATCCGGCAACCCCATGCTGGATACGATACCCGATGTATGGCAGGAAGATATGAACCTTGAAAGTGGTGTAAAAATAGTGGCTGACGCTCAAGTTGAGCTGCCGAAGACTGATATATTTCCGGTCACAGAAGCATTGCCACATACGTTTACTGTGCAAGAGGTGCAAAAATACGCGGATATTCTGATGCAGGGCCAGCCGCTCTACCAGATGTCGGGCAGAACCAAGAGCGATTGGGAGAAGAAAATTATCGATTTGAAGGCGCAGATTGAACAGGTGAAAAACGATGCGGGAATATCCGAAGAGTCGCGCCAGACGGAATTGGACGAATTGAACGGCCAGCTTAAAAGCTTTGAGGCGCAATTTAACAGTGCGCCCGAAACAGACACTGAAAAAATACCGGCCACGCTGACATCTGAGACCGGAACGGACAAGATTCAATCTATCGAGGTGCAGGCCAATCTTGGCAAAGCGGCTCCCGCCCTTCTCAATGTTCAATCGCCGGACGACAGCCGCGATAATGCGTTAAGCTTCTATATCGGCGAAGGCGATACTTACAATACGGTCCTATACGCGGACAGCTTTGAAGGTTTGGCGCAGCCGCAGGAAGACGCGCTGGCGCTTTCGGAAAATATGCTGAAAAGTCTGGGTATTGAGAACATGAGCCTCGTCCGAACGGATATCGTTGCCGACATCACGGGATTTGCAGGATCAGATATGGCTATATCGGCGGCAGACCCCAAGATTAAGAAAAATTACGTCTTTCACTATTCACCTGTGGTAAGCGGAATCCCCGTGACTTTTAACGCAAGCTCCACAAGGCTGCTGAGCCAGCCCGAGCAGTACGACAAGATATGGGAAGCGGAAACGCTGGATGTCTATATCGGAAGTGACGGCATTTACCGGCTGGACTGGTGCTGGCCGGGTGATTCGGGGCAGGTTTTGAATGAAAACGTGGCTCTGCTCGATTTTGAAGCGGTCATCAAACGTTTCAAAGATCAGATAACTTATCAAAAAGCATGGGCGTTCCCCAATTCTACGGATAATTTAATCGGGATAGAAAAAGTTCAGCTTGGCATGATGCGTTGCCGGCTCAGTGAAGACAGATATGTATATCTGCCGGTGTGGGATTTTATCGGGGACTGCACGTATAAGCTAGACGGCATTCAGGACGGAGAATACAATGTGAGTTTTCTCACGATCAACGCGATTGACGGGAGTATCATTGACAGAGTAGCCGGGTATTGATTACCCTCCCGCAAATTCAGGATATCCTGCGGTCTTATCCCGCAAGGGTGTGAAAACTGCCGCCTTCCGGCGACTGTCGGAAACAAATACAAGCTGCTCCCATTCATTCAGCCGACAGCAGAAAATCATCTATAAACATTTTTCAGTAACGCCGCAGTTCCATTGCTTTTTACCGACAAAACCAATTGCACAGTGTTATCATTTCTCGGGTTTTTGTATAAATTATAGTATGGCAGGATACGGATTTGTGACTTTTTTGTCAATGCAGGAAAAACGGATCATGTATAGAAGTATTCAGTATATCCAATGTACGTTTGAGAATGCATGACACCAGTGTAGGCTAATGAAACATTTGTTACCCCGCGCCTTTTTGGCGACTTCAAAAATTAAGGAGGTCAAGAATAGTGAACATCGTCAGAAGGAACTTTCACGAGGCTGGCAAATCCTATAGTTATGAGCTTGAAGACGGTACCAAATTACATTCTGACTACTGGATCGGCGAGGGCTACAGACTGAGAGAAGAGGACATCGACGTGCTGTATGTCCCGATTGAGAATCCGGTTCCTTTCGATAGTTATGGCGAACCGGACTACTATGAAGTGATCGGCTTTGATAAAAAGTACATGTAAGTCTGATTTTACGGGATGCTCACAAAGCATCCCTTTTTTTCACTCCCGCTATTCGTCTGCCTCGGCAGGAGTAGACCGGGAGGCGTCTCCGTCAGGCGGCTGAGGGAGGCCTTTACTGCCACTGCTGCTGAAAAACAATGGTCAATTATGCTGCAGATTTCACTCCCTCCGGCACTTCGTGCCATCTCCCTCTTGACTACCCCGCAGGGGTGGACTGGGAGGCATGGGTTCGTGCTTTTTGATAGTATTAGTTCACTATTGGACTGCTCATCAAGACAAGCAGTAGTCGTCAGGCGGCGGAGGGAAGCATCACGCGAAATAAATTACAGCGCCGAGTTTTCACCCAGCGCTGCTTGTCATATCTTTATTTCAGCTTTGTCCCGCATTCGCCGCAGAACCGCACACTCGGGTCGTTCTCCGCACCGCAGGTCGGGCAGGTGTTCTGCGCTAAGTTCGAGCCGCAGTTGGTGCAAAACTTCGCGTTGCCCGCAGGCTTTCCGCAGTTCGGACAGAACGTCGTCTTCTGCTCGATCTCACCCTGAAACACCTGAGTCTGATCCGCTTTGTCCCATATGTCACGCTTCATCTTATCGGCCCGTGCCGCCGCAATCTCCACATTGGCGCGCGGTGCGCACTCGGCGCAAAGGCCCACTTCGTCGTTAAAGCAGGTGTCGCACACCCAGCTGTGGCACTTGTGGCAGCGGTGAAAATGCTGCTTGGCTTCGTTCTGCGCCATCGCAAACGCCTTTTCATGCTCCTTCTGCCATT
>JAEZNC010000160.1 GCA_023441905.1 Bacillota bacterium
GATTAAATAGAGTCGGACACAAAGCTGGCAGCATGGGTTTAGCACCGTGCTGCCAGCTTTTTTTGTCTTTTCGTTTTGATTTCGGCAAGCAGCCAGACCGCGACAGGGATAAACACCTGAAAGGGCATCGCATAATACGGATAGACGCTAAGGAACCCAAACATCTGCATGGCGCTGGTATACAGCGTGGTGCTCAGCGCAAGGGCAAAAGCTGATACCGGGATGAGGATATGTCTGTAGTTTGAGACGCCAAGGAGATGTGCAAAGCCTTTTGTGGCAACCAACAAACAAAGCGTGATTTTGGTGATGCCGGTCAGTATGAAATTCATCGATATGGTTCCTTCAATACGCGTCAGCACATCCCCGATATCGATGATGCGCGTAGCAATATAGGACGGAAAATACTCAATCTGAACCAATGGGCCAAGCAGTTCAATGTTGCGCAGCATCACAATGAGAAGGATGAGTGCCCCGAAAGCGGTGGCATAGATATAAAGCTTATATGGGCGGGTCTGCCTTTTTACGGCATCCGCCACGCCTAAAAATAGCACCGTCTCCGCAAACGGGAAGGAAAAGACTTTGAGCGAGCCATTCGCAATTGTTGAGAAATCATGCGCCATAACGGGCATTATATTGGTAAAATCCATATGATGCAGCGCGGTGATGACGGTAAAAAGAACAACGCCGGCGATGACTGGCATTGTGATGATTGACCATTTTCCTAATGTCTCCACGCCGCTCATGGCGAGGTAGGTGGTTACGGCCAGCATCAAGATCAACAGCGGCAGCTGCGGCGTTTCCGGCATCGCGACGATCTCAATAAACTGCGAGAAGTTGCATAAAACAATGGAACATAGGTGCAGCGCATACCAGCTCATAAGAAGGATAATGATCCCGCCTGCGATTTTGCCGAAAACAATTTGAAGAATGGCAAATAGATTTTTTTCCGGATAAAGCCGCATCACGCGGCTGTAAATAAGAAAGATGGGGATGGCAAACGCAAAGCCAAGCAGCAGGGAAAGCCAGGAATCCTGACCGGCGTCCGAACTGATGCCAATGATCACGTTGCTGCCCCAGATGAAAACGGCGATGGTGCAAAAGGCCTGACGCATGGATATCGTTTCTTTTGTCATGGCACACTCCTTTTCTATTTAACAGGGACAATCGTTTTCACAATGTCTTCTATCGCCGCAGTGGGACTGGGAAGAACAACCCCCAAACCGTAAAGCAGCAAAATGCAGAAGCTGGAAGCCAAAACGATGCCATAGAAAACATTAATCTTCCGCTTTCGGTTTTTTCTGTTTGGTATGTAGTCTATGATGACGATTCCGGCAAAAAGGGCAATAATCATAATGGCCAGCATTTAAAGGATTCCTCTCATTCCTTTATTAAGGAGGAAGTAATAATGTTCACTTTGGCATTTACCTGAACCTCCAGCGTCTTAAAAATTGTATCCCAGTCCTTGCTGATCTTTTGCCATAGCGCATAGTCCGATTTGTAAACCAAACTGCCAAAGCCGAATATGTCGGCTCCGAATTTTGACTGCACAGTTTGAATAGTCTGAACCATTTGCTGCGCAAGCGCCAAAGCCGCCTTTTTTTCCAGCTCTTTTATCGTCTGCTTGTCAATGACGTCAACTGATATTTCACTTTCAGCCAAAAAAACATCTGTTTTGGGCGTCAGCGTTATCACAAGCTTGCCATCTTTGTATGTAAACGAACGGCCTGTTTTATTCTCATAGATTTCGAGCGTGATATTGTCTCTGCCCTCACCGCCAGCCGGGAAAGTCAACAGACCGCCTTTCACTTGATTAACGACAAACAGGAAATATTTTGTTTCAGCGGCGGTTAAATATCCTGCCAACCTTTCTCCTTTATAAACCGCTGTGCCGCACAATTTCGGAATTCTTCTGCCGCTGGTTTCCGTCGTGCATATGGCCGGCAGCGTCAAGTCGATCCCTTTGGTTTCAAGTGTGTTGTATATTTCGTAAAGCTGTTTGTACGATGTCGATAGAGTGACATCGTTGTCGTCCTGAATACATTTGCTGATGTCAAATGCGGCGATTGGCCCGACGAGCGTTTCGTTTTGCAAAATGTCTTCCGCTGTCTTTTCAGTGGAGATCACAACCTTCAATGTCTCGCGCGTTTCCGCATCGTGCAGCATCCAGTCGATAAGATCTCTTAAATCCCTTTCACGGGCGAGTTCGTCGCTGATCACCACAAGCTGCGTGTGACCAAAGTAGAGCTTGCCCATAATGGCTGTCTTCGCGTTTCTGCAGGCATCAAAAAGCGTCTTCCCTTCGGATTCAAGTATTTTTGCATTGATTCCTTCCACATTCACGTTCCCCGATAAATCCACGATCTGGAATGAGACCTTATAAAGCCCGGTCTCTTTGTCTATGTCAATTGAAAATCCCGATACAATAGACAAGTTGTCTAGCCCTCGGTAGCTCCAGCAGCCGCTGCAAATCAGGATTGCCATTATGAAAAACAGGCAAAGGGATTTCTTGATCATGAGGCATTTTCATCCGTTTTGATACGCGTCTTGTCAGGAGTCAGCCCTTTGGGGCGCAGCCGCATTATCCACCATGGGGCGCGTAAAGCGGTATCCTTAACCTCCTGAAAGCGGACATTACCAGCGGCGGTAATCTGCGGTATGCCGAAAGAGCGCAAGTTAAGGATATGGATAATCACAGCGGCACTTCCCAGCGCAAATCCGTAAAAGCCGAACAGCGACGCACCGAGAAGCAGAAAGTAGCGGATAAGAATCACGGGACCGCTTAAACGCGGCACAAGCAGATTCGTAATGCCGGTGAGGGCTACGATAATGATCATAGGCGCGGCGACCATTCTGGCTTCAACAGCGGACTGCCCGATGACCAAAGCGCCAACAATGCTGAGCGCTTGACCGATATTGGACGGCATGCGGACACCCGTTTCGCGCAGGATATCAAACACGATCAGCATAACAAAGGCTTCAATGGATGCAGGCAACGGAACCCCGGCGCGTTCGTTAGCGATGTTGAGCAGCAGCTGTGTGGGAAGCATTTCGTGATGGTAGGCGACGATGGATATAAACAGCCCCGGCACGATCAGCGTAAGCAGAAAGCCGAACATGCGCAGCATGCGGGAAAATGATGCGTAGTAATAGTTCACGTAATAATCTTCACTGCTTTGAAAATTCTCCACGAAAAGAAACGGCAAAGTCAGCGCTGAGGGGCTGCCGTCCACGATCAGTGCGATACGCCCTTCGAGCAGCCGCGCAATGACCGTATCCGGCCTTTCGGTGGAGCCGGTGGTGCGGAAAGGTGAAGCCGGGCCATCCTTGATCAATTCGGAAATATAATTGGTATCAAGCACTGCATCAATGTCTATTTTTTCAAGGCGCTTATTCAGCTCGCAGAGAATCTTGCTGTTCACCAGGCCATCAATATAGCAGATACAGACCTTTGTTTTTGTCCGTCTGCCAAACGATGTAAGCTTTAACTTCAGCTTGTTGGTGTGAACTCTGCGCCTCAGCATAGCGATATTCGGCAGAATAGATTCGGTAAAGCCCTCTCGCGGGCCGCTCAGCGTCCGTTCGTTTTCTGGTTCGGTTATGGAGCGGGCGGGGAAGCTTTTGGTGCTGACGATTAACGCCTCTGCTTCGCCGTCTGTAAAAATAATCGTATCTCCGCTGCAGATCGCTTCAACGATATCGGCCACACGGCTTGTTTTTTCAATGTCACCGATTTGAATCACCTGTTTCATAAGGTTTGACAGGATATCGTTCTCGGGAAATTCCGAATATGTTGTGAGCGGCTCAATAATGTTCTCGCTCAAAAGTGTGATGTCTGTAACGCTGGAGCAATAAGCAAGCCCAAACTTAATTTTTTCGTTGCGGGCAATGGCAATCAGCTTTGTTTTGAAGATGTCGACGTCTTTAAAAAACTCATTGAGCATGGCCATGTTTTTATCAAGCGAATGTGAAAACACAGCACCTTCCAGATCCTTATCGATTTCCTGAATGGCATGATCTACAACGGCCTGTTTTTTTTTCGAAGATAAGTGAAACATGGCATTCTCCTCAATATATCTTTTCTTATTTTTCTTTGAATGATAAAAAATATGCGCGCGATATTGTCGGACCAATTTAACGAGAAACAGTGACAACATTCAGGTTATCGAATATATATAGTTTAGGGGGGTGAGAAGGATGTGTAATCGGTGTAACTGGGGCTGCGGCGGCTGGGGCGGCTGCGGCGGCTGGGGCGGCTGCGATGGCTGGCGCGGCGGTTGGCGCGGTGGCTGCGGTGGCTGCGGTGGCTGGCGTTGGTAACGACGCTAAAGCGGCTCATTTTTTAAAGGCTAACGGTCTTTAAAGCACCCGCAAGGCTCGCCATATAAGGCGGGCCAATACATGCCTTCACGAAGGGTTCTCACCCTTCTTTTTTTACAATGAGCGGGCTAAGTCTTATCGCTGCCGTTCTCCATACGAGATATGGCAAAAGCAATGCAAAATAATCGCAGGCTGATGGCAAAGGAAATCGATATATTGGGCTCGTCACCAAACGGCTCATTTTGCAGCCCTATATAAGCCGTGATCTGTTGTTTGGGTTTTTCGTCCTTTTTTATTTCGGTATTTCGCTCACGGTGTTTCTTTTCTTCATCCCGCCCCATATAAATACCTTCATTGCTGCTCTGCTTTGATATAATTTATGCAGTCTTAATTGTCAAATATCACGCTGTCAACAGTGAGAAGCATATTCTGGCCCCATTATCGGTGAACGGCGTCAAACCGCTGCGAAAACGCATACCCATATCGCCCGGCGGATGCTATATGACACGCTTTCAATAAGGAATGATTGTGCTTTTCTCTGTGCTGCTTTCAAAAGAGAATAAGCCTGCCCTTAAACCTGTTCGGCTTTTTGCTTGTGGCACAAAGCAAAAGGTGTATTCATATTGTATAAGAAGACCGTTATGGTTTTATCGATTGAAGAAGGTGAGGAGTCATGAATCAATACGACCCGTCTATGTCACATATGAGTTTGTATCCAAGCACCGCCCGAAGGCTTTCAAATACAACCAAAACGCCCCCCATGATGGACAGCATCACGCCCCGCTGGTTTTTGGATTTTCTGCCGTGGGTGGGTGTGGAAGCGGGCATTTACCGCGTGAACCGCA
>JAEZNC010000238.1 GCA_023441905.1 Bacillota bacterium
TGCGTTATTTCGCCGCGTCTGCTGCCGCGCTGTAATAGCTTCGCAGCGTATCCATCCACTCCGCATTGAACAGCGATGCTTCCTCGCTGTCCGCAGCCGACATCGCCGCCACAGCATCCTCCCCGAAATCAGCCGCATTGATCACCACAGGCTCAAACGTCTGCGTCACGGCTTCCCCGCCATGCAGCATCTGCAGCGCCGCGCGCACGCTGAGCACGCCCGCCAGCGGGTCGTTGCGCCCTATGCCTTGAGCGAACACGTCGGGGCCCTGCTCCATGCGCTTGACGATATCCGGCGTCACGCCCGGGCAGAACACTTCCATATCGGTACGGCTCAGCGCAGAAAGTGCGTCATATGCGCTGATGGCGAGCGCCGTATCCTCGGCAAGCACAGCATCCAGCATGCCTTCCACATAGCCGCCAAGCTTTTCTGTCAGCCATTCTCCCGCTCCCGTCTGTTCGTCGGACGCGATATAGACTTCCTTGGGGAATATCTTTCCTTCGTTATAAAGCTGCTGATAAGCCGCATAAGCGGGCGAATCGGCGCTGTTAAAAAGCAGTATCAGCCGAACCGGCGCTTCGTGCGGCGGGTAAGCCAGTGCCGCGTCCAGTGCCATGGTCATTTCTGCATCCGGTTCGTAATTTAAGTACGAGAGCCCCGCCGGAGCGCTGCCTTTGTGTGCGTCAAACACAGCTACAGGCTTCTCCAACCCTTCTAATGCTGAATAATCGGTAACAGCTTCGGGCAGAAACGCCACCACCGCGTCGGCATTCGCAGCCGCTTCTTTCACCGCCGCGTCAAACCCGCTGCCAGCGGCCATCGTGGTCACGGTTACACCCATGCTTTCGGCTTCCTTCACCGCCGCGCCAAAAAACAGCGCCGACGCTTCTTCGTCACCGTTGCTCACAATCGCGAGGGTAATCGTTTTATCAAACACCGCCTCGATGCCCGCCTTGGGCGTGGCCGTCGGCGAAGGCGTCTCTGACGGTTCAGCGCTTGCGGCGGTTTCCGCCGAACACCCGACTGCCAGAATACACATCAGCGCCGTCAACAGCAGCGCAATCCATTTTTTATTATTCATCCAAACCTCCGGTATGAGATCAAATAAAGACTCGTTTATCGCATATTATAACGAAACTGACAGGCTTTTGCAACCGAACCGCCAGCCTTTGCATACGAAATATTCCAATTGCTCTGTCCGATTGATACGTTACACTTTGTTAATTTCATTAATTGCCTCAATGTGTGATATAATAAATAAAAAATGCAGGAGAAGCTTATGATATTTGGCATAAAAGAAGTGCGAAACGATCTTGGCGAATTCAGCAGCGAAAAATGCAGTGCGTGTAAAAACAGCGAGACATATCATTTTTATAGAATCACCCGTTTTCTTGTCGTATTCTTTTTGAACCTGATTCCGCTCAGATCGCATTACGAGGCCGTCTGCACCGGCTGTCAGGATACGCTGGCTGTCGATAACCAAACGGGCATTAAAATCGCACGGGAAAATTTCAACAGACGCCGTCTGGCGATAGCTGCGAAAACGACTCTCAAGTTAGTGGCCGCAGCCATTGTGATTGCCGCGGCGGTGGTACTGCCGCTCACCCTCCGTTTCCCGCTTGATGCGCGGCCCGAAACATTGAAAAGCCTGATTGCCGAAACCGAGGACGGCTATTACGGCATTCAAGACCGCGACGGCAATGTGCTCGGCATCGTAGAGGTTTCGGGCGGGGAAAAAATACTCACCTATTATGATGACGTGAGTGTGCTTGTGAAGGAGCCGGGTGCGGATGGCAGCTTTAAAATGCACGAATACCGTCAGGAAGCCACGAACGATACGCAGCAGGATGGCGTATTCCTGGTGCGCATTCCCGATAACCCGGGCGTGCTTGAAGACCGGTACGGCATACCCGTGCGCGTGTACCATTACGACAGCGAAAAAGACGCTCTCGGGTATTCAATGGGTGTGAACGACTTAACCGATATCACCTACACGCCGAATAAGGTTACGTATCCGTTTCACTATTATTCGAACGATTCCAACGACCCGACGGAGTATGTATGGGTGCTCTATATCGACGGAAACAAGCAAATAACGGCCGTGTTTATTCCTGAGCTGCCTACAGGCGAAACCAACGTGTTTGCGGCGCTATCGGTTAAAGAGATATCGGGAGGCCGTACGGTAACCGCAACGCAATACAACTTTGGCGACAGTATGATTGTCAAGGCAGGCGAAGCGGGCCTCAGCCATTCGAGCAGCGTGCAGGATATTTTAAACTTTCTCGATCAGAACACGCCGTTGCCTACCTCAGTGACGGAATATCAGTATTATGAGGGTACCAAGGTGGTATCCGGCATGACATACTCGATGCCGGACGAAAACGGCAATATGCAAAGCGTGACGCAGCCTTTCAGCGTGACGGAGAAGAATGGTTATTATATCGTGAAGACAGAAGAGACTGCCAAATAAAATACCTTTAAGCGATAATGATCCCCCGGGCAACTTTCAGCGTCCGGGGGATTTTTCTATATGACCCGTATTTTTTACGCCACGCACAATGTGGCAGAGGATGGCGGTAACGAGGCAAATTAAGCTTTGCGCGGCTCCTGAGGCCCCTCCGGACAATCTCGCAGGCGAGGGCAGGCGCTGTCGACTGAAGGCGACTGAGGGAGGTTATCTGATGCCTATCCGGCTAGGACAAGAGGCTTTATAACATCCCCTTCAAGGGAAAGCCGCCGTCCACAGGCGACTGATGATGTGTTCGCATTGACAGCGTGTTAGTGACACCTCATCCGGTGCTTCGCACCACCTTCTCCTCGAAGGAGAAGGCTTTTTAAAGGGTTTTTCTTAAAGCAAAAGCCCGGCGGGATAACCGCCGGGCTTTTGCTCTTCTATTCAGGTATTGGTCAGTCAAACACGACAATCGCATCGCTGCGTTTGATTCTCGGCATCACCGTTTCAATCACGCGTATCACATGATTGAGGTCTTTAAGCTCAAGGTAAGAGGTCGCAAAATCCTGCCCGATCACGAGATCAATGTACTGGGGTTCCGCGCAAACCAGCACGGCTTTGTCCTGACCGAGCACCGGCGTTCGGTACAGATGCCCGTCAACGAGCGAGCAAACGCGATCAATTTCCATACGGCCTGTTCCGGGCTGTATGCGCTGCATCTGCGTATATATGTTCGGGCTCACAATCAACGCATTTCTGCCCCATACCCCCTTTTCTACAAGCGTTTCAATGCCCTTGGCCACATCCGCAAACGGGTTCTCGCCTGTTTTCCAATCTGATCGTTTGATATGTGACGAGCCTTTTACCGTGAACAGCCCGTCGTATCCGAGCGCCTTGCTGCCGAAGAATATGAACTCGTCCTCTTTGTTTGCGCATTTTGCCGTTGCCTCCGCCACAGCCGAGAGATCCAAAGGACGTCCCGTTTTTAAGCTGTTTTCCATGTCGCGCCAGTACAGCGTTGCGTCGCTGTAAATAAGCGGCAGCTCTTTATAAACCCTGCCTGCCGTTTTAGACATGATGCCGTCTTCTTCGATGGCGGCTTTACGGTTTAAATCATCTACGGGGACGCTCAGCGTCTGAGCGCCCAAGGGGCCGTACAGTTCGATGAAACGCCGTCCCGTCAGCATTTTGCCTGCCGCCGCCACCACGGTCTCATCAATTTTCTGCCATATCTCGTTTGAAAACGGTGCGCTCTCTCTGGCTAAGTAATCCATGGTTCCCCCTCCTTATTTCTCAATTAAACTGCCTACCGTGACGGAAGGTACATCCCCCGAGGTGTCGTGCACAATGCCGAGCTCCTCCAGCATCTCTTTAACTTCATTCTCTCCGGAAATAAAGTGAGAGGCTTCCTGAGGGTCAAGATGCCTGAGCAGCGTCATGAGTTCGCCGACATGGGCTTTCTCTTCGTCTCTGATATCCGCAATCACCTTTTTGGCCACCGGATCATCGGTTGCCATCACATGCGCATCGTAAATGAAGATGGCTTCAAGCTCGCCCGCGATGTCCAGCCGAATGGCCTGAATCAACTCTCCCTTCGTGAGCTTTCTGTTGACATTTCCCTGAAAGGGATTCGCAAAGTTTGGCATCTTATATCTCCCATTATTAATAATTCTTAGCTAATATATTGCATATCATAATTATGCCAAATTCAAGACCGATTTTATTCAACGCAAAAAATTCTTTTCAAAAAAAATAAGTG
>JAEZNC010000271.1 GCA_023441905.1 Bacillota bacterium
CTCCATGTATATCAACGGCGAATTGAAGTACCGTTCCATCATCCCGCCGCGGGAAGAACTCGAGAATGCCATCCGGGAAGCCATTGAGCGCTGCAGAGGCCGGGAATGACAATGAGCAAGCTGTATCTGATTACGGGATTTCTCGGCACAGGGAAGACCACGTTCCTGAAAAACTTCATACGATTGTTTGCCGGACATAGGATTCGGCTGATCGTCAACGAATTCGGGCAGGAGGGCGTTGACGGCGTTCTCCTGTCTCACCTGAAAGCCGAATTGAACGAAATTGCCGGGGGGTCCATCTTCTGCTCCTGCCGGATGGACCAGTTTGAAAAGGCCCTTCGTCAGGCAGAGGAGGGGAATCAGGATATCATTCTGGTGGAAGCATCGGGTTTATCCGATCCCACCGGTGTGAGGCGGCTGTTCCTTGAAACCGATCGGATTCACAACATCTCATACCAGGGCGCAATCTGCCTTGTGGATGCCGTGCGCTTTCCCAAGCTGTATGCGACGGCGCGTACCTGTGTGAAACAGCTGGCCGCAAGCGATATCGCGGTGATTAACAAGATTGATCGAGCCACCGGCGAACAGCTGGCACAAACCCGTTCGCTCATCGAAGGACAACGGCCGGATATGCCGGTCATGGAAACTGCTTTTGGCGCTGTGGATGCGGGCATTCTGAATATCCTTGCAAGCGCGCAGACGCTTCAGCAAAAGGATATGCCGCTGACGGCGGATCTCACCCTGCGCAAACTGCTGATTGCCATAGAACCAACCGTAACACCGTACAATCTACAAAAGATGCTGGAGATGTTTCTTGAGGCAACCTTTCGCGTTAAAGGCTTTGTACAGACCTGTGAAGGGATGCTGCTTGTGGACTGTGTGGGAAATGTGGTGAGCCTCACACCGTATCAAGAACGAGTTCCCGCGGAGAAAATCGGAAAGCTCGTGGTGTTGTCCGGTGCGGGTATGCCGGTTCGAACGTATGTGGAGGAAGCCTGCCGCTGGTATCCCGGACAAATTCACCTGGTGGAGTAAAGCGCTGCCGGATGACAGGACAAATGACAAGTTCAGACCAAAAGGGAGAGAATACGATGGGATACGAAACAAAAAGCAGATGGCAAGACATCCTTGATAAGGCCGAGGCTTTGGAGCAGCTGTCGCGCGAGGACGCCCTGCAGCTGCTTGCCATCGAGAATGGCGGCCGGGAATATTATGCGCTGCTCGAACTCGCAAACAGAGATTCCAGACGCCGCTTTCAAAAGCGGGGCTATATATTTGCGCAGATTGGGATTGAAGCATCTCCCTGCCCGGCGAACTGCGCGTTCTGTTCTCTTGCCGAGGATGTTTTTGATTTAAAAAACAGTTTTATCATGCCGGTCACGGCTGTAGGAAAGCTGACAGAGCAGCTGATTGAAGAAGGCACGGACGAGTTGTTTCTGATGACAACGGCAAGCTACAACAGAGAAGAGTTTTTGGCATACGGGGCCGCCGTGAAGAAGCGTTTGCCGGATAGCGTACGCTTTGTGGCCAATGTGGGCGATTTTGACTACGCTTATGCGGTGCAGCTGAAGGTAGCGGGCTTTACAGGGGTATATCATATTTGCAGGCTGGGAGAAGGAACCGATACACGTTTGGACCCACGGCAGCGTATCCGCACGTTGGAAGCCGTGAGGGATGCCGGTCTGGAGCTTTATTACTGCGTGGAACCCATCGGTCCGGAGCATTCGCCTGAGGAAATCGTGGAGGAAATCTTCCGCGCAAGTGAATATCCGGTTAAGGTCATGGCCGTGATGAAGCGCATCTGTGTACCCGGGACGAAACTTTATTCCCGCGGGGAGATTTCTGCAGCGGAGCTTGCCAAAATATGCGCCGTGACATCCCTTTGTGTACGTCCGGAGCGCGCCATGGGTGTCCATGAGCCGGATGAGCTTTGCCTGATGGCGGGGGCCAATCAGATCTATGCGGAGGTCAGCGTAAACCCGAGAGACCGGGACCTGAAAACCGAACGGAGCCGCGGCGCTTCCATGGCGCGTGCGGAGCAGTTACTGCGGACAACAGAGTGGCAAAGATAAAGCCGGCACCTCGCAGGATCCGCCCCTTTTGATACTGAAAAAGATCAATCAAACAAAACCACCGGTTAAACTGGGAGGCATTCGCCCTAAAGAGCATATTTCCGGCAGACAGTCTGTCGCATTATTTTCTCTACGGCTGTCAGAGCAGCCGTCCGAGATCAGAGCATTGCTTATTAACGGCTTGCCATTTTCTCATTCGCTCTGCTCAATGCGAAAGCTATTCTATTCTAGCCAGCAAGATGGCGGATGATAACGGTAAAGCCCGATTAATACAAGCAGAGAAGCAAACCTCTCTGCTTGTATTTGATTTTGTTCAGAAGAGCATACAATTGGTATAGAAATCAAGAAAACATGGGTTTGTGGATAGATCGACGGTTTGCGCTTGATTTGCAATTGTTGCGGACACTTCGGCAAGATCCCGATTCAGCAGAAGCATGACGGCACCACTCAGCGCTGCATTGCCGAGAACACGCACGCGAGAAGTCAACTCCGCCGGAAGCAAGCCAATTCTTGCGGCGCTCTTCACATCCAGATAGCTTCCGAATCCTCCTGCAATATTCAGCTCCGTTAAATCGGCCGAAGATAAATTTCGGGAACGCAGCAGCGTGAGCAGCCCGGCGCAGATAGCGCTTTTTGCGAGCTGAACCATGCGAATATCCTTTTGCGTGAGGCTGACCTGTCCGGCAATTGGAAACGGCGTTTTTGCCAGCAGACCAGTTTCGTCTAGTTGATCCGTTTCTAGCAGGCATGCCAGCGCGTCCACAATACCGCTGCCGCAGATTCCGATTGGACGAACATCGCCCAGCACGTGGGAGATCAATTCGCCGTCCCGAACCGATATATGGTCGATGGCACCGTCCTGACCCCGCATACCCATGGAAATACCGGCTCCTTCAAACGCGGGTCCGGCAGCGGTCGAACAGCAATAGAGCTGCCCGAGATGCCACAGAGCTGTTTCTCCGTTGGTGCCGATGTCCACCAGCATGCGTGTCGAATCGCTGCTGCAAATCTCGCTCGCGAGCAGTGCCGTCGTGATATCCGCGCCGACAAAAGCAGATACACAGCGCGGTAAATACACTGTGGCTCCCGGACAGGGCAGATTCAGTGTTTCTGCAGGCAATGCCTGCCCAAACAACCGAGTGGCAACAAACGGAGCATGGGAGAGACAGGCCGTATCGGTATCTGTCAAAAGATACAGCATGGCTGTATTGCCCGTGAGTACCAAAGCATCCACATCAGAAGTCTCAATCTTAGCCTGTATAGCGAGTGTTTTGATGAGCGAAGACAGCGCCTGACGAATGGCGGCAGACAGGCTGTGAGCCTCGCCCTTCAGCGCGGCCTCAATACGGGAGATCACGTCCGCGCCCCAGGTGGATTGCGGATTGTCCGCGCTGGCCTGCTCGGCGAGCAGCCCGTCGGGACCGTAGAGCACGGCAGCCAGCGTTGTGGTGCCGATATCCATGGCGATGCCGTACTTTGTATATCGATGTTTCTGATATACTGCAGGCAGAACACCTGCAAGCTGTATTCGTGCGGTCGAATCAAGAGCAAAGGAGACGGTGCAGTCGCCCTCCGCTCTGGCACAGCATGCCAGCCGAATTCCTCGGGCCAGCTCGGTCTCACTCAGAAGCTGCATTTCTGCAGCGGTGGGCCTGCTAAGCGCACCGCCAGCAGTCACTTTACATTTTCCGCAGCGACCGTGACCGCCGCACGGCATAGGAAAAGACGGCTCGGCGGAGAACGCCTCACGCAAGACTGCGCCTTTGGCGATCTCGGTCACAGAACCGTTCATATGAACCTTTACTGTGGGATGGTCTGTTCTTTCCATCGCGGTTTATTTGGTATTCGGCGCTTGGCAAAAGAGCATCGCGCTGAAATAGGTAACGGTGTTCTGACCATTGATATACTTCATATCGCAGGCCTGTGCCAGTTCGGATACGGCGATGCCGTAAGTTTCTAACGACGCCAATGCTTGGTCAGGGTGCCTGCAGGGCTCATTCGTTATTTTGGCACAATTCTCGCAGATGCGACAGCCCCCCGCCCCGAGATGCAACGCTCTGGGCAGCGCTAAGGTATCCGCCCATTGCGCAACGCAGAGAGTTAATTGATTGTGCTTTTTGCCAGCCTCCATCATACCCTCGAAATCATAGCTGTCTTCGAGCGCACTGACGGTTTGGTAGACCAATATATAATCGAATCCCTTCGCTTTGGCAATCAACTTGTCAATATCGCTCGCATCCGGCGGGCAGGTCCAGCAGCGATTGTAGTTGCCGCAGGCATTGGATTTACACAGATCGCGGAAACGATGATCGAACCGGATATGCTCAACGCCGATAACAGCCGCTTTGCACGCACCAAGCTCCAAAACAGACCGAATCATTGAAGGGAAATCCATATCGGGCTCCGCAGGAACAATCAACATAGCGCTGCAGCAGCATCCGCTGCACTGGCGGCATCCGGCGTGTAAACATCGGCGCCGATCTGGTCGCAGAAAGCCTGCGTAACGGGTGCGCCGCCAATCATGATTTTAACCTGATCGCGGATACCGGCCGCCTCAATTGACTTTACCACATCGGCTATAACGCCCATCGTCGTGGTCAGAAGTGCGGAGCAGCAGATGATCTTGCAGTTCTGTTCCTTTGCGGCCTCAATAAAGGCTTCAGGAGCCACATCGGTGCCCAGATCGACGACCTCAATGCCCTTGCCTTCGAGCATCATGCGCACAAGATTTTTGCCGATATCGTGAAGGTCGCCCTTTACTGTGCCGATGCATGCCTTGCCGACAGCCTGCACGCCGGCCTGTGCCAAAAGCGGTTTGAGCAGGGCACTACCCATGTTCATTGCACGCGCCGCGACCAAAACTTCAGGAACAAATACGTCGTTATTCTTAAACTTTTCGCCAATAATGCTCATTCCGTTCAACAGGCCATCGTTCAGAATCTGTTGTACGGGCAGTCCCTGATCTATGGCCTTTTGCACCAAATCTTTGACGACCTTTGCTTTGCCCTGCTGCAGATTTTCGGAGATTTCAGCCAAAATACTCATGTTGTTGCTCCTTTAAGTACTTTCTGTTAGATTCGTGTGGAATAGAACCTTGTTTAGCGCCATTATATAATTGGCATGGGTAATCATTCTAGGACTATTTTGATATAATTAGAACTAACTTGCGCTTATCCGGCACATTTCGATCGGCGGGAGACATACCATTTGACAGGAAAAACGAAATAATACTACAATACTAATGATTAAGATACTGGAAACATGAGGTGACCGGATGAAGCAAGAGGCATTTGACCGTCGTTTTGCAGAGCAATGTACCCGTGCTTTTGCTGTGTCAACAGGGCTTGGCTGCACGCTCTCCGATCATGAGGGACAGCTGATTTGTGAGTGCGGCTTTGGCTGTGAAAGCTGCAGGTTGTGTTCGCTCGGTGGATTCGATCAGCGCGAAAAGATAGAAACGCATCTGTACGGAATGACCTCCGCAGAGCGTTTCGGCGGCAAATACATTTATTATTGTCCGATGGGACTGACCTGCTTTACCTCGCCCATTGTCAACGACGAGGCGATACAGGCAAAAATCATTGCCGGCCCCTTCATTATGGTGGATAAAGACGATTTTTGTGAGTACGAGCTCAAAGAGCTGGTCGGACTGTCTCAAGAGACCATAGAACAGGCTAAGACCATTTTAGAACACGTGCCCTATGTCGAACCGGAAAGGGCTACGCAGCTTTCCACCATGCTGTTTCTTGCGGTAGGCTTTTTGAACAATTATTCGGCGGAATCGCAGATGCTGATGGCAGATCGTTCAGGAGAACTGCAAGGTCAGCTCTCTTCCTATATCATGAAGCTGAAGCAGGGGGCGATCCCGCCATATCCGTTTGATACGGAGCACAACCTGCTGCAGAGCATTGCACGGCTTGACCAGCAGGAGGCGCAGCGGCTGCTCAATGAATTGTTGGGCAGTATTATGTTCTCAGTCGGCGGCGACATTGAACAGATCAAGAGCAGAATTTACGAATTGTTGGTGCTCATCTCTAGGACAGCTGTCGACAATGGCGCCGATGCGGCAGGTCTGCTGAGAAAGACACATGAATATCGGCTTGCCATCAGCGGGTTTACAACGATCGACGCTCTGTGCTGTTGGTTGTCCGATAGTATGCATGAAGTGATGGATAGCCTGTTTGGATTTCCGAACGCCAAGCATCTGCAGGCCATCCGGCGCTGCATCCAGTATATCGGTGCGAACTATGCGCACCGGGTTACGCTCAAGGATCTCGCCGCCATTGTTTTTTTGTCGCCCGCATACCTCAGCAGAATATTTAAAGCGGAAACGGGCGTCGCTTTCAACGACTATCTGAATCAGGTGCGTATCAACAAAGCAAAGAGTTTGCTGCGTAACAGGAAAATTCGCCTGACTGATGTTGCGCTGATGGTGGGATACGAAGATCAGAGCTATTTCACGCGTGTTTTTAAGCGCATGACAGGCATGCTGCCAAGGGATTATCGGCTTAAAAACACCAAGATTATAACGAACGGACCACATAAAGAGACTAATCATTAAGTCGCTTACAGCGTTAGCCCTGTTTGTCTATAATTTGAAAATAATCAAACAGCCAGACGGTTTGTGATGCGATGAAACTTGGGTAGAAGATATTTTTTTCATAAATCTCTTACCATTTAAGTGATATCGTCGCTTTCGTAAAGCAAACGTACTGGGTTTGCCCTGAAAAGGGTTATATTTAACGGGTTCAAGCCGATAATTATGCACAATGCGCGATAACGTGTGTCAGCCCGGACATTTGTAATCCCTTGGTTTAATTCTAAACTTGAGTAAGATATGTGACGATTCATTCGCCGCATCTTGACCTTTTTACCTTCCATATCGAGCAGTTTTGCGCTATAATCCAATTAAGGCATATGTCTCTTCTTGCAGGTTTTTTGTGGCAACTCTAGCCTGCAAGAATTCGAAGATTGACGCCTTTTCTCTCATCCAGTGTACAGCAAAGAAGATGATCAGAAGTCTTTTTCCTGCGTCAAACGCGCAAGCCGTGATGGGTAATCGCATCTGGCCACGGCGCATTTTATTCAATTATGAATAATTTCCTGCATATTATCATTGCATTATGATGGCCGATATTGTAAACTTTCTGTGAAGTATTTAATGTTCATGCACCGCATGACTTTTTTCATGTCACGCTCGATATAACACACGACAGGAGGAAACACATTTTGGATTCCAATACAATACAAATTCTCATCGCCATGTGTATCTACATGGCCGCTGTCATCGCGATCGGTCTGTTCTTCGCAAAACGCGCCAACAAAAACTCCGAAGCCTACTTCTTAGGCGGACGCTCGCTTGGCCCGTGGGTTGCGGCCTTGAGCGCAGAAGCGTCGGACATGAGCGGCTGGCTGCTGATGGGCCTGCCCGGTGTGGCCTACTGGTGCGGCCTGGCTGATGCGATGTGGACAGCAATCGGCCTCGCGATCGGCACGTATATCAACTGGCTGATCGTCGCTAAAAGGCTTCGCCGCTACAGCGTAAAGAGCGGCAACGCCATTACCATTCCGGACTTCTTCTCAAACCGTTTCAAAGAAAAGAAAAAAATCATCATGACCATATGTGCCATTTTCATATTGGTCTTCTTCTGCGTGTACGCTGCCAGCTGCCTCGTCACCTGCGGCAAACTGTTCTCCACGCTCTTCGGTGCTCCCTACATCACCATGATGATCGTGGGGGCTCTTTTCGTTCTCATCTATACCATCGTCGGCGGCTTTCTCGCCGAGAGCGCGTCCGACTTTATGCAGGCGGTCATCATGATCTGCGCGCTTGTGCTCATACTTGTGCTGGGCACGAATGCGGCGGGCGGCGTCAGTGCCGTGATCAGCAACGCCCAGAACATGCCCGGGTTCTTCGACATGTTCGGCATTGCCACGCCCACTGTGGTGGACGGTGTTCAGCAGGTGGCCAACGGCGCGCCTGTTTTCGGTGACGCAGCGCCTTACGGCTTTTTGACTATCATCTCCACGTTGTCGTGGGGCCTTGGCTACTTTGGCATGCCGCAGGTGCTCCTGCGTTTTATGGCGATCCGCAAAGAAAAAGAGCTGACAAAATCGCGCCGCATCGCGACGACATGGTGCGTGATTTCCCTGTTTGCCGCTGTCTTTATCGGGCTCATTGGGCGCATGCTTTTCCCCGCTGCACTGACCACTGCCAGCCAGGCGGAAAGTGTGTTTA
>JAEZNC010000004.1 GCA_023441905.1 Bacillota bacterium
CCGATGTGCAGATAACCGTTAGGCTCGGGCGGAAACCGCGTCGCAATTTGGCTGACGCGCCCCGATTCAAGATCGGCGTCAATGATCTCCTCAATAAAATTCCGTGCCTTCGAATCTGTCATAAACATTGTCCTCCAATGGGGATCCTTAACGAATAAGCCCGGCTTATTCGCCGGACTTTTTGTTCTTTTTGCTGTCTGCATAGCGCTTGGCAGCTGCCACGAGCTCTCTGAACAGCGGATGCGACCGTATCGGACGCGATTTGAATTCGGGATGGAACTGAACACCCACAAACCAGGGATGGTCGCCGATTTCCATGATCTCCACGAGGCCGTGGTCGGGGTTCACGCCCGCCACACGCATGCCTGCCTTTGTCATCTGCTCGAGATATATGTTGTTGAACTCGTAGCGGTGACGGTGGCGTTCGTTGATCTCGTCCGTCTGATACGCGTCATAAGCAAATGTGCCCTTATTAAGGCTGCATTTGTAGCTGCCGAGCCGCATCGTGCCGCCCATATCCGTGATGTTCTTCTGTTCGGGCATCAGGTCAATAAACGGATACGGCGTATCGGAGCAATGCTCCGTCGAGTTGGCTTCGCGGTATCCAAGCACATTGCGCGCAAACTCAATAATCGCAAGCTGCATGCCAAGGCAAATACCGAAGAACGGCACTTTGTTCTCTCTGCAATATTGGATCGTCTTAACTTTGCCTTCTATACCTCTGTCGCCGAAGCCGCCCGGTACAAACACGCCGTCCGCGTCCTTCAGAATACCGGCTGCGTCGTTCGTCTCTTCAATGTCTACGGCGTTTATCCACAGTATTTTGACATCGAGCTTATTCGCAATGCCCGCATGCGTGAGCGATTCCGCAATGCTCAGATACGCGTCGTGCAGCTCGATATACTTACCGACGATGGCGATTTTGACCTGTTCTTTTTTCTGCTTTTGTATCCGCACGATGCTTTCCCACTCGGGGATATCGCTCGGCACATTGGGCAGCGAGAGCCGCTCGCACACGAGCTTATCAAGCTTTTCGCTACGCAGCATGATGGGCACCTCGTAAAGCGAATCCGCATCGAGGTTCTGCACCACGTTTGCGGGGCTCACGTTGCAGAACAACGCAATTTTGCGCTTGATATCGTCGGTCAGCTCAAGCTCGGTGCGGCACACGATGATATCCGGTTCGATACCGATGGTTCTAAGCTCCTTCACGCTGTGCTGCGTCGGCTTTGTTTTAAGCTCGCCCACTTTGTGCAGATAAGGCATCAGCGTGACGTGGATGTACATGCAGTTTTCTTCGCCGACTTCCCATTTGATCTGGCGAATGGTCTCGAGGAACGGCTGCGATTCGATGTCGCCCACCGTGCCGCCGATCTCCGTGATCACAACGTCGGGCTTCTCCTTGCTGGCCACGCTGTAAATGCGCGATTTGATCTCGTCGGTGATGTGCGGAATCACCTGAACGGTGCCGCCGAGATAATCGCCGCGGCGTTCCTTCGTAATGACCTTCCAATACACCTTGCCGGTGGTTACGTTGGAATCCGCAAACGAGTTTTCGTCTGTAAAGCGTTCATAATGGCCGATATCAAGGTCGGTCTCGGCACCGTCGTCAGTAACGAAAACCTCACCGTGCTGAAATGGGCTCATTGTGCCCGGATCAACATTGATGTAAGGGTCACACTTTTGCAGCGATACTTTTAGGCCGCGGCTTTTAAGCAACAGCCCCAGAGATGCCGCCGTGATTCCCTTTCCAAGTGAAGACACCACACCGCCGGTAACAAAAATAAATTTCGTGGACATTAACCCCTCCATAAATAACAAAACAATTTTTAAGTTTACAGATACTCCATCACAACAATGCGCGTGCGCTTTTTAAGTGTCGCTTTGTCAATATTGATATAGCATTTACCAAGGTGAGACACGTCATACTCGCGGCCGGCGGCTTCAAGAAAATCGCTAAGCGGCGCGAGGTCAAGGCCTGTTTCTGCCGTCTGAAAATGCATAGGAATGATGATGTTCGGCGCAATCGCTTCGCAAACCTGCAGCGCTTCACACGCGTCAATTGTAAACTTGCCGCCCACGGGAATCAGCAGGATCTCAGTACCTTTGAGTTTATCGATGATGTCGCCGCCCGGAACAAGCCCGATATCGCCCATGTGGCAAAGCCGCATGCCATGAACGGTGAGAATAAAGCAGGTGTTTTCGCCGCGTTGCGCCCCGTTTTCTTTGTCGTGACAGGTTTTAATCCCTTCAATGGTGAGCTCGCCGAACGTATACACGCCGGGCTTATCCACCACCGTATAATCGCCGATGACGCATGATAAGTTGTTGTGGTCATGATGGGCATGGCTGATCGTCACGATGTCCGCCTCCACATCGTGCAGTACGTGGCCAGTGCGATCGTCATAAGGGTCGAGCAGTATGCGCGTACCGTTTTTAAGCGTGACTTTGAAGCAGGAATGACCAAGCCATTCAATAAGCATTTTATCACCTCAGTTTCCGATTCATATTTAATTTACGCATTCTTCCATACTTTTAAACGAGAGGTCAAGCTTGTTAAAAGTTGAAAGAGTGCCCAGGCTTAATTCGTATTCAAGGCGCAGGCGCCCTTCGTTTTCACCCAGCTCGCTTTCCACCCGTGAAGCGAACACATGAAGGCTGATAGAGCCGTACGGCGTTTCGAGATTGCTGTCGAAAACGCGGCCGGGCGAAAAAACCATCTGCATGTTGAGTGAGCCGTTGCGCTCAATCGTGACGCTGTCGTCCGAGAACGCAAGCGTGGTGGTGCAGCCGTCAATGCCGGTGAGCTCGCTTTCGTCGTATTCGATGAAAAGCCCCTCGGGCTTTTTGGTCAGGCGGCCTTCGGTGATTAATTCGATACGCTCGTCCGAATCACCTTCACGTTGGGTACCCGTTATGTTTAGCAAAACCCGCTGCATCTTGGCCTCCTTAAAATTTCACAGACCATTATAGCACAAAAGGTTTGATGAGAGAAATAGCAAATGATTGATATATCAATAAAATACACACAACTCATAGCGCGTAATCATCAAATTATAGTTTGCCGCGGGAAATTTATCATCAGACAGTCAGGTTAGCTTTAAAATGCTGAGCAGACAGTGTGTGTTGGTATAAAAAGGCATCACGGATGACCATACAAATTTCATGATGACTACGCTTTATTATAAATTTATACTCAATGAAATTGAAGAGAGCCAGTCTATGTGGTTGACAACACAGGCCTCTTTTGACCGGTTCTTATTAAAAAGCTACCTGCGGCGTAATTTTTCACCGCATGACGGGCAATGCTCCGGAATGCCTTCGCCAAATGGTAATGAATGGCGACAGTGCGGACATTTATAGTAAGAGAACACCCAAATAAAAGACCCATGATAAAGATCGCAGCAAGAATAAAAAGTATACCTTTAACCAATGGCAATATTGGAAGCTGCGAACCCAATAGAAGCAGTATTCCAACGGCTATTGAGATCCAGCGGATCCTTTGGGCATATCGGAAACTAGTTAATTTGTCCATAATTCAACACCATCCATTTAAGTTTGTTAAAACATGAAAGTGACGCTTCCGCATCTCCACTTAACCCATTCATCAACAAAATTATAGCCATTTTGGTATGCTGTAGCATAGGGAGAACTAAAATGTGGAGACACGTGTGATACACTCGTTGTTCTAGTACTATTATAAGTTGTTCCTGTTTGCGTATTACTATCATGATAATACTGAACTGAATCGATTTTTGTTACAGTTGTTTTAAAAACACGCTTATAAATACCATATAGCTAATATTAAAACAATATTGTCGTAACGAATAAAGTTAGAAATGTAATGAAACACAATGCATTTTTTATCCCATGTATATAATTTGTGTATGTGGTCATAATTGATAGCGCATATATATGACACTGATTCAAAAGGTAAGGAACAATGACCACAAATAAAAAGCTCTCAGCGCTCGCGATTGTGATGGCGCTGGTGCTGCTCCTATCCGCGTGCGCGCCCACGCCGTTCCGCCTGCACGTCATCGCGAATTCCGACAGCGACGCGGATCAGCAGGTGAAAATGCAGGTGCGCGACGCCGTGCTCGAAGCCACAAAGGACGGAATTTTGCAGTGCACAAACGCGCAGGAAGCGCGCGCATATATCGAAAAGAACCTTGAGATAATAGA
>JAEZNC010000009.1 GCA_023441905.1 Bacillota bacterium
TGTTTATGACCTCCGCCGCCATGCGGTCCACAGCGCCATACAAATCGGCCATCGCTTTTTTCATGAACGGCGCATCCTTCGCACCCAGCACCATGCCGCCGCTGCCAAAGCAGACGCCGAAGCCGAATTCGGCACCGATATGGTGCGAAAAGCTTTTCATCACGCGCACCGCGTCATCGTTGATCTCGGGCTCCGGAAAACCGCAATTGACAATGGTGAATATTTTTTGTCTCGGTTGTTTGTTTCCGGCGGATGCCGCGTAATCCTCGAGGAAGCGCGTGAGCATGCCTGGCAAACAGAAAAAGTAAAGCGGGAACACAATCAGCAGGGCATCGGCACTGCGCATGGCTTCAAAAGCCGGTTCGCAGTTTTTGAGGGCTTTGCCGACATCGATGATGTCCGCATGAAGCCCGGCGTTAACAAACCGATCTCTGGCAAGCGCGCAAAGCAACGCGGAAACGGACGGTTCTCCCTTCTTGGGACTTGCGCTGAGTATCGTCACTTTTTTCATAATGCCCCTCCCACAATGCGCTTGAGCGTGATGGCACTCATTGCATTCTTGATCTGACTGTCTGTGCCGTCGTCAATCCATACATCCACACTGCTGCGATGCTTTTGCGTGATATCGCAGAAAAGCTGCGCGTCCTGCGTGCTTAAGTGCTCACCGTAGCCGATCATGATCTGTTTGGGGTAGCTCTCATACCGGCGCGGGTGCATCGTGGAGCCGTCTTTGCGCGTTTGAAAAAACGGCAGCATGTTGGGCAGCCAGCGGTCCAGCGCGTATTTGATGTTGGCACTGAACTGGCCGAACACCACGGGGACAAGATACACCACCACGTCGCTGTTCATCATCGCGCGGTTGATGTTTGCGATATCGTCACCAATTACGCACTGGCCGGGTGTTTTAACCCAACACCCAAAGCAGCCCACGCAATAGTGAATATCGCCGCGGCCGATCTGCTTTTCCTCGATGTCAAAGCCCGAAAGCGCTTCCTTAACCTGCGCCAGCATCCGCGTGTACGCGGTTGTCTGGTAGTCCTTATCGGACAGAATATATGCTTTCATTATTCTATGCTCCTTAATGTTTACATCGTAAACATAATATCAGCCAATGTTTACTTTGTCAACATGGTGTGTTATGATTTTTTAATATATACAGCTATCGGCAGTGGGGAGAAGGTTATGACAAAACACAGCTATCATCATGGGGATTTAAAGACGGAACTGATACGAAAAGGGCTCAAGATACTCGATGAGGAAGGGTATGAGGCTTTTTCGATGCGCAAGGTGGCCACGGCCTGCAATGTGAGCCAAACCGCACCATACCGCCATTTTAAAGATAAGAATGAGCTGATCAAAGCGATTGCTTTAAACGCATTGCGTGAATTTGATGAAAGCCTGGAGCGGGCTTTTTCGGAAACAGGTGATCCCAAGGCTCAACTTAAAGCGATGGGGCGTTATTATGTTCAGTTTTTCGTGGACAACCCCGAAACCATGCGGCTGCTGTTTTTTAGCCAGGCGCAGGCGTGGATGCGCGAGGCGGTAAAAAATGAGTACCTCTGCGGTGATGAGCGCCCGTATTCGGCGCTTGAGATAGCCGTGAAAAATTACAAGGCGGCGTACCCTGATGACGAGAGAACCGAGGACGAGCTGATTGTATATTGCTGGGGCCTTGTGCACGGTATTGCCGTGCTGATTGTGAACGGCGAGCTGCCGGGCGGGGAAGCCGCCATGGCATTGGTGGATAAAGTGATTCAAAGCGAGAAGTTTTTATAATAGAATATATGTTCTTATTAGTATTGCGAAAATGATATTATTTTCATATAATATAATTAACAGTTACCATTTAGGACGTATTGCGTCAAATCGTTCCAATCTCACTTTAGACAGACCATCGTATGAAAAGTTATTGATACAAATAAGAAGGGCCATGGGCGCAGATCAATTGAAATTTCTTGAATGGCTGATTAAGAAGTTTTCCAAAACAAAGCAAAGACATCACTGCCCAAGATTATAATTATTTACTTTCAGACACTTATTCCTCCGCCTTGGCTGTGCAGCAGTGGCGAATGTCGTGCAGAAACTGCAGCAGCGCGTCAATCGCGCCCTGCGGCGCTTTAAATGTGATATACGGCGGCTGAGCGCTGCGAAGCCTTGCCGTGTTCTTGTATTTTTGCAGGATAGCGAGCAGCCTTTGTCCGTCAATCGTGCAGTCGTCCGGGTATTTGAGCGTGAACGCACCCGCGTTGCGCGTGACCGAGACGAGTCCGGCGCGCGCGGCGTACCGCTTAATCAGCGAAATCAGTATGAGGTTTTCCACGCTGCGCGGCATCTTGCCGTACCGGTCCACAATCTCTTCCTTAAGCTGCTTGGCGCTGCCGATGCTCTCGATGGCGGCGATCTTTTTATAGACTTCGATGCGCTGAATCTCGTCGTCAATATACGCGGCGGGCACATGGGCACTGAGGCCGATCTCCACGGACGTATCGGCGGGGCGCTCAATACGGTCGCCCCGAATCTCGGCGACGGCTTCACGCATCATGCGGCAGTACATATCGTACCCCACGGCGGCCATCTGGCCGGATTGCTCCGCGCCGAGGAGGTTGCCCGCGCCTCTGATTTCGAGGTCTCTCATCGCAATTTTAAAGCCCGCGCCGAGCTCGGTGAACTCGGCAATCGTCGCGAGCCGTTTTTCAGCGTCCGGCGTCATGTGCGTGCCGGGCAGATACGTGAGATACGCATAGGAGGTTTTGGCCGCGCGCCCCACACGCCCTTTGATTTGGTAAAGCTGGGCGAGGCCGAATTTATCCGCCTCGTAGACGATGACCGTGTTCACATTGGGGATGTCGATGCCCGATTCGATGATCGTCGTGCAAAGCAGCACGTCGTACATGTCGTTCATAAAATCAACCATCACGTCTTCCATCGCCGTTTCGCCCATGCGTCCGTGGGCCATCGCGACCCGTGCCTCGGGCACATAGCGGCGCAGCTCGGCTGCGAGCCGGTCGAGCAGTGCAATCTGCCGGCACACGAGATACGCCTGACCGCCGCGGTTCATTTCCCGGGTGATCGCATCGCGCAGCAGCTGTCCCGAATATTCCATCACATAGCTTTCGGGCGCTTTGCGTTCTTCGGGCGGTGTGTCGAGCACGCTCATATCGCGGATGCCCG
>JAEZNC010000027.1 GCA_023441905.1 Bacillota bacterium
GACATGTACCGCCAGCTCCCTCCATAAGAAATCAAAGTACTCCCTGAATTTTTCATCCTGCCTCTTTTTAATCGGAGAGGCGCTCATGTCGTCAAATTCAATTTTGAGCTCGGCTTTGATGCCCGTCGGCCTCGGAGACAGCACAATAACCCTGTCCGACATCGAAATCGCCTCGGCAATATCGTGCGTCACGAGCACCGCCGTCTTTTTCTCGGACCGGATGATCTCGGAAATCTCATCCGAGAGCACCAGCCGCGTCTGGTAATCAAGCGAGGAAAACGGCTCATCGAGCAGCAGCAGTTCCGGGTCAATCGCGAGTGTTCGGATCAGCGCCACCTTTTGGCGCATGCCGCCCGAAAGCTGCTGAGGATAATGCTTTGCAAATTCCCCGAGCCCGTATTTATGAAGCAGCGCAACCGCCTTGCGCCGAGTTTCTTTTGTGCATTTTTTTTGCACCTGCAGACCAAGCAGAATGTTTTCTTCTATCGTACGCCATTCAAAAAGGTGGTCTCGTTGCAGCATATAGGCGACAAGCTCGCTGTATCCTTTCACTTCTTCATTCTCTATCAAAACTTTGCCGCCCGACGGCTCAAGGAGCCCCGCAATCAGCGACAGCACCGTGGTTTTGCCGCATCCGCTCGGCCCGATAATCCCTAAGAATTCGCCATTGTAAACGGAAAACGACAGATCTGCCACAGCTTCGGTTTCCGCCTTCACCGTATGATAATTTTTATAGATATGTTCGACTCTGACGAGTGGTTCCAAATCGATCTCCCCTTTACTTCACTCCGGATCACGCCATTGACACTTTTCTCAACGAGCTCCGGTATAAATATAACCGAAAGAGACTGTGGCCCATGTGTTCATGTGTATTCTCCGTTCGGCTATAGTAACAGTATATTGACAGCGTAACTTTTCGGTTCTGCCGCGTTTTTACGTGCCTGTTTACATAAAAAAAGAGCCTCGTTTCCGAGGCTCTCCGTTTTCTCGTCAGCTCATAGCATCCACAATTTTCTGCGCGTATGACGTATCCACAACGTCCGTAAATTCCACTTTGTCTTCAAGCACACCGGCCTGTATGATGATATCCTGCAGACGGTTGAACGCCTCTTCCTTCATCACGGGCGTATCCATCCACGCATCAATAGCCCGGTATGATTTTGCCACCATCACGAGTGACTCGACGCTGGTATCCGGGAAGAAGCTGACAATCGCCTTCGCAACTTCTTCGTCCGTGGCGTTCTGCACGAAACGCTGTCCCTTGTAAATGGCTCTTAAGAATTTCTCAATGGTCTCCGGATGATCCTTGATGTAGCTCTTCTTGGCCATAAACGCGGTATACGGCACTTCGCCGCTCTCTGCGCCCACCGCGTCTAGAATGTATCCTTTGCCTTCTTTTTCAAACGTTGAGGCCGTCGGTTCAAACAGCGTCACATAATCGCCTGTGCCGCCTTCAAACGCGCCGCCCATCAGATTGAACTGTATGTTTGTCAGCACTTCCACGTCGACGCCGGGCTCCAGCCCGTTCTTTCTCAGGACGTATTCAAGTGTCATCTCAGGTACGCCGCCGGCCCTTCCGCCGATAATCGTCTTGCCCTTCACGTCCGTCCACTTAAAGTTGTCATCGGGTGTGCGTCCCATCAGAAAAGACCCGTCTCTTTTTGTCAGCTGCCCAATGACGAGCGCGCTGTCTTCTTTGCCTTCGTTAAACACGTAAATCGCCGCTTCCGGCCCCATCAGCCCGATTTCGGCCTGCCCCGACAGCAGTGCCGTCATCGATTTGTCCGCGCCGCCGCCGTTCACCAGCTCAATATCGAGCCCCTCTTCCTTGAAATACCCGAGCGAAATCGCTGCGTACAATGGCGCATAGAACACCGAATGCGTCACTTCATTGAGCGTGATCTTCTGCGCAGGCTGTGCGCCGCAGCCCACGAGCATCGCCGCTGCCATCAACAGGCACAGTGCAACAGCTATAAGCCGTTTAATCATTGCATCCCCTCCTTAGCCGAATTGCTGCTTTATATTATGCTTGAAGAGGGGGAATGCGTGATTAACCTTGTTCATACAGAGTTTTTGGATAAAACGCTATTGAAAATAATTCTTAGCAAAAAAGCGAAAAGCGGCCCGCATGATTGGCCGCTTTGATTCGTGTATAAAATTTAGCCTATCCTAAATGGATGCGTTGTCACTGATCATCTCGATCAGCTGCGATATCCTTTCGGTAATATCCTCCCACCGGTAATTGACGTTCACATACTCCTTTGCGTTCTCCCTCATCACCGCATATTCCTGCGGATGACTGAGCAGATAATTAAGCGCCAGTTCGAACTCAAAATACCGCGTGAAGTATAAGCCGGCATTGCTTCTGTGGCAATGCCCCTTTAATACGGTGCAGTCTCCGTTCACGAGAACCGGCCTTCCGAGAATCATGCTTTCCAGCACAACCATCGATAAACTCTCGAATTCGGATGCGAGTACGAGTGCCACACTGTCACGCAAAACGATGAATTTGTTTTCGTCGCTGACAAATCCGAGGCTGATAATATCCGGGTCACGGGGAATGTCCATCACCGTCTTCCCAATCAGCACAAGCTTTAAATCGCCCGGGTTGCGCTTCTTGTATTCCAGGAAATAATCAAACAGCCTGCCACAGCCTTTGGATTCATCAATGCGCCCGGCGTAAACGATATACTTATCGAGCCCGTACAAACCACTCGCGCTTAAAGACGGATCCAGTTCGGGCACATCCACGCCCACACCGGCCATCACAGACGGCGTGTTTTTCACCGCAAACATTTTTTCGAGGAATGCTTTCTCCTCATGCGTGTTATAAATCAGTCCTTTCACATTCTCAAACACCGACTTATAATGTCTTAAATAGATGGGCGGCTCATTATGCGCCGTCGGTATCAGCAAAGCGTTGTCCATGCCTTTGGGCAGACAAGTGGCGCTGAAATAATACAAGTACGTCATGAACAGCACGCTATGATACTGCGCATGATTCTGCTCAACAAATTCAATCAATTCCGGGCAGTATGGGCCCTGCTCCTCGATCCATTCTCTTTCCTGCTCGTCTGTATGGTTCGGATCGCAAAAAACATCTTCTGAGAGCCTATTGAACTTCTTGATGTTTCTTTCTTTTGCGGCCGCAAAGCGAATGACTTTCACGCCGTTGATCATCGATTCTCCGGCCGGATACTCGTTGGCCCATGTCATATAATCCATGGCACATGAAGTGAGCACCTCCACCTCATACCTTGCCGAGAGTTTTTCAGCCAGCTGCCGGCAATGCAGTTCCGCTCCGCCGTTCACTTCCAAACCGTATCTTTGGCATACCATCGCAATCTTTTTCATTTTCGCGCCTCGCTAACCTTTTCAAAGAACCTTCTGTATTTGTCTGTCACAACATCCCAGGTAAAGTTGTTCATGACAAAGTCACGCCCGTTTGCTCCCATTTCATCTGCGGCTTCACTGTTCTGCAAAATGTAATTGAGACAGCCCTCAAACTCAAAATAATTATCATAATACAACCCCGCATTGGCCTTGGCTGCAAAATCTCTGGTCACATCACATTTTGCGTTCACCAAAACCGGCCGCCCGCACAGCCAGCTTTCCATAATCACGATGGAAAAGCTCTCAAAGGAAGACGGCTGGCATAACACTTTTGCCGCCGCACAGGCATCGTATTTATCTTCAATCGGTATAAAGCCCAAATCATAAACATGCTTATTTATCGATTCGGGAATGCCTATCGTGCCGCCGCCGGTCAGTACCAGCTTTAAATCCGTCTCGCGACGCTTTTTGTATTCAGCGAAGTAGCGCAGCAGCACATCCACATTTTTGCCCGTATCTTTTCTTCCCATGTAAAGAACAAACGGCGACGTTATTTTATATTTTGCCAGAAATCTTGACGCATCAAACCTGATATCCGTATTGATGCCGACGCCGATAATTTCCGTAGCCATGTGCCCGGTGCTGAAGAGCTTATCGGCGAGCCGTGCCTCCGCCTTCGCATTAAAAAGCATACCCGCAACCTCGGAAAACGCACTTTTAAAAAGATTCAAGTACACATAGCTCTCATCATGAAAGCAGGGAATCAGCACCGACTTTTCGGGGCAGACCATACATCCGTAGTACGTAGTTCCGAACATATAGGGAATAAACACATAGAGCGCATAGTCATCGCTGTGCTCTTTTATGTAGGCATAGAGATTCGTACTGTTGATCATATGGTCAATAAAAACGACTTCTTCGTCCGAAGATATCTTCATACCCCGCATGAGCTTGGCGTTGACTGAATCAAAAGCTTCACGGTCTCTGGGGTTGACTTTAAACCGGCGAACGGTCAGGCCGCATTCGGTATAAACACCTTCAGCGTAAAAGTCAGCCCCCCAGTCGCTTAAGAACTCTTTCGCACAGGTTGTGAGTATATCAATGCTTACGCCGGCCTCGTGCAGATGAACCGCTACGCCACGCAGCAATGCCTCTGCGCCTCCGGGTATATTCTCGCCGAACCATGGGGTAACGAAACCTATTTTCTTCATTCGAGCCTCCATCTTAAATACAGCCCGCGATTAATTCTTTAAATGTCTCTTTTGTCCGCTCATACGAAAAATCCTTAAGCCGGCTTTGCTGCCCGCTTATCACAGCCTGCCTGAGTTCCGCGTCTTTCAGGAGCCTTTCTATAAGTTTGGCAGTGAAAGCCGGATTCTTTTCATCGATAATAATACCGCTTTCTCCCATCGTATCCGGTATAGCGGCCGCCTTGTATGCAATAATCGGCACATTAAAATACATCGCTTCGAGCAAGGGAACGCAAAACCCTTCATGCTCGCTCATACATAAGAACACATCTGCCAGTTTATAGTAGGCAAGAATTTGATCAAACTTTGTATGCCCTGTGAATATCACGTCGCTGATACCCAGCTTGTTTACATAATGCTTCAATTGCCTGTAATAAGCCTCCGTGCCGCTGTACGAGCCCACCAGAAACAGACGCGATTTTTGATTGATATAAGTTTTATAATAGGCAAAGGCTCTGATGATATCCTCGTGTTTTTTGTTCGGCGCTATGCGCCCCACAAACAATATGTTCACCCAATCATCATCATAGTGCTTTAGTATTTCCTCATTCGGAGCCTTTTTGTAATCATCAAACGGCACAATAATGGGCAGTATGTCTATCGGGCATTGATATCCTGTTTCCAGAAGATCGGCTTTGTTGAATTCGGAATCGGCGAAGCAACGCTCCACTTTATCCTTTAAAAATTTGAGTTCCTCGCGTCCAAGATATGTCAAGTCGTAATTCGCTCTGCTGTACCCGTAAAAATACTCACACGGCGTGATATTATGATAAACCATAATTTTTCTGCCCGGATAGTCTGCCACATGATAATTCAAATCTGTCCCTGTTGACATGTGATACAGTATAATGTCTTTCTTGTTGAGCTTTGGCAGATGGTTGATCTTTTTCGCTGTTCCCTTTTTTAATCTCGGATCAATATTTTGAGCATAAATATCCGTCTCATACCCCATTTCCTCTATCAACTGCCGAATGGCCAATGTATCGTTTCCGACAGCATCCCCGAAAGCGATGGTAGACAGCATCTGAATTATACGCATTCTTAGCTCCTGCTTGTTTCTTTCAGTTGTTTTTCCAAGGCTTCAACACGCTGTATCAGGTTCTCAATCCGCTGCTTGTCCTTTTTTTCTTCCTGTATATAGTATCGAATCGAATTTGCCACCTTGGTCATATAAATATTAAACTCCGACTGATCCGTGACAATGGGCGCTATATAAAACCTCGTCAGCTTTCTTATCGTTTTCTTAATCAGCACCACAATCGGGTTGCCTGTAATCGGTTTGTTGGGCTGCAGCAAACAGGTACGGTTCATCCTTTCCGTATTATCCACAAAGAAATCAAAATCAAAACAGTCATAAACCTGGCTGCTTTGTCTGGGCCTGTCAGACTCGAAAGGCAATATCTCTTTATCAAGGCCTTTTTCCTTTATTTCGGTTCGAATCTCCTGCATGATCTTTTCAATATCA
>JAEZNC010000043.1 GCA_023441905.1 Bacillota bacterium
GGGCACATTACGAATGTCGCGGTATTGCCCGAATACAGAAAGCGCGGAATCGGCAGGGATTTGCTCGAGACAATGATGACACAAACCGGCCTTGACTATTACACGCTCGAAGTCCGTGAATCCAACGAAGCGGCCATCCGGCTGTATACCGGTATGGGTTTCAAAACGTTTGGAAAACGGCCCAAGTACTATGGCGACGAAGACGCGCTGATCATGTGGAAAGGGAAAACAGCGCCCTAAATCAACACCTGATACATTCGGAACACAGGATTTGCGGCGGATTTTATTCATGCCATGCCGCTTCATCTTAAAACAGCATGGTCATTCCTCGATTATGCCTCTTGCAGAACACGAAAACTTCATGCAACCGCCATTTCTCATTTAATCATTGTTGACTTGATACTTGGTGCTGCAGAATGTATAATCGGAACTGTTAACAATTAGATTAATAAAGTAATCGTTATTTCTAAATAAGATGTAAAAAGATTAGCGGCTGTTATCAATGTTTGCTGGTAAATGATATCGATAGAGTAGTATGGAGCTGAGGTTTTTTTTCTCAGATTCTTTTCGGCCAAAGCGGAGCTATCATGTTTTATTCAAAAGAAAAGAATAAGATTCATATGAAAGCGCTTTATAACAATAAAATAAATTATTTAAAAATAGTTGGGTTATGATTATCGAAATTAATGGTATTAAAATAAATTACGAGCAGTACGGGCAGGGGGCCGATGTGCTTGTGCTCCACGGATGGGGTGCGAGCATGCAAACCATGCGCCCTGTTATTGATGCGCTCTCAAGCCGCTGGCGCGTCACAGCGCTGGATTTTCCGGGCTTCGGGGGCAGCGATGCGCCGCCCGATACGTTCGGGGTTCAGGAGTATACCGACCTGACCTACCGGTTTATGCAGGAAGTCGGCATTAAAAAAGCGCACATCATCTGCCATTCGTTCGGCGGCCGCGTCACCATCATACTTGCGGCACAGCATCCCGAGGCTGTGGACAAAATCGTGTTCACCGACGCCGCGGGCCTTCGCAAACGCCGCACATTCAAGCAAACAATCAAGGTCTATTCGTTCAAAGCGGCCAAACGCATAAGCAAAGGCCGCATCATGAAACATGTTCTCAAAGCGCTGGGCATAGATGTTGACCAGCGCGTCAAAAACGCGGGTTCTGCCGATTACCGTGCGCTTAACGATCATATGAAAAAAGTGTTTGTGCGCGTCGTGAATCAAGATCTGATCGGGTACCTGCCGCAAATCAAGAGCCCGTCTTTGCTGATTTGGGGCGAAAACGATATGGATACGCCGCTCGAATTCGGAAAGACGATGGAGAAAATGATACCCGATGCCGGCCTTGTGGTGTTTGAGGGAGCGGGACATTATTCTTTTCTGGATTGCTTCGGCCGGTATATCAGCATTGTCACCACATTTTTCGGAGGATAACGGATGACGCTTTATGTTCTTATTGCAATTTATGCGCTGGGCGCGGCGGCCATGGTGTATGCCTCGGCAGGGCTCGTGCATATGCTGCAGTTGGAAGGGTACAAGAACAAAAATCTGATGCACTGGCTCGGCGAAAACAAGGCGAAGATATATAAACTGCCGCTCGTTGTTTCGGCATTGGCCATTGTGCTGATGTTTGCGGCAAACGCGGTTTTTCCGTCCGTCAGCCTTTATATTTTCTTTTTTCTCGCCGCCGTTTTTTTGCTGCTTATTGCGGCTTACGCAAAAAAAATCCGTGTGGAAAAGGCAAAGAAGCCGCTCGTTTATACGAGCCGCGTGAAAAGGCTGTTCGCTTTTCTGTCGGTTGTTTATGTGCTGCTTGGCGCGGTGCTGCTGCTGCTTGACCGGCTCGTGCTCAGTGAAACGGCGGCTGCGTGTCTGCCGTTCTTTGTGTTTTTCCCTCTGGTCGGTTTCGGCGTTTTGTGTGCCAACATGTTCGCAAGCCCGGTGGAAAAATCGGTGCAGCGCTGGTATTTTAACGATGCGAAAAGAAAGCTTGCCCAGCGGAACGATTTGATTCGCATCGGCATCACCGGCAGCTACGGCAAAACGAGTTGTAAGTTCATACTCGGTACGATTTTATCCGAAAAGTATAACGTCCTCGTGCCGCCTTCGAGCTTCAACACACCGATGGGTCTCACGCGCGTGGTCAGAGAGCAGATGAAGCCGGCTCATGAGGTTTTTATCGCGGAAATGGGCGCGCGGAATCAAGGCGATATCCTGGAGCTTTGTGAGCTCGTTCATCCGACTTACGGCTTGATCACTTCCGTGGGGCCGCAGCATCTTGAAACATTCGGCAGCATTGAGACAATTGCGAAAACAAAATACGAACTCATCGACAGCCTGCCTCAGGACGGGTGTGCTTTTTTCCCGGGAGATAACGACATCTGCCGCGGGTTGTATCAAAAGACCGCGATAGAAAAGAAACTCTTTTCCGTCGATTATACGGGCGACTCGGATGTCCGCGCCGAGAATATCAAAGCCGGAAGCTTCGGCAGCCGTTTTGAGCTGGTGCTGGATGGCGAACGCGTGATATGCGAAACAAAGCTGCTTGGCAAGCACAATATATTGAATATTATCGGGTGCGCAGCCGTGGCCTACAAGCTCGGGCTGACGGCAGCGCAGATACGCCTCGGCATACGAAAAATTCAGCCCGTGGAGCACAGGCTGCAAATGCTGCCGACTGCCAACGGTGTCACCGTGATTGATGACGCGTTTAACGCAAACCCATCCGGTGTACGCGTCGCGATGGAGGTGCTTCGCGGATTCAGCGGCCGCAAGGTGGTGGTGACGCCCGGCATGGTTGAGCTTGGGGATCGTGAGGAGGAAGAAAACCGCGCTTTTGGCCGCGTGATGGCATCGGCCGCCGATCTGGTGATGCTGATCGGTCCAAAGCACACGCGCCCGATTTACGAAGGTTTGCTGGAAGGCGGCTTTAACGAAGAAAACATACAGGTTTACAGGTCGCTTGATGATGCGGTCAAGGTTTTGTGGACACAGGTGAATCCCGGCGACGTTGTGATATTTGAAAACGATCTGCCCGATAATTATAACGAGTAAGGAAGGATTTAACGATGAAGAAATACCTTGCGGTTACATTCGGCGGAAGGACGGTTGAGCATGATATCAGCATCATCACGGCCAATCAGCTGATGAACAGCGCAGACAAAAGCAAATACAACATTATACCCATTTATATAGACCGCGACGGGAAATGGTATACGGGAGAAAAGCTGCTCGATATGGCGGTGTTCAAAAAGTTCGACCCGAACCAAAAGGGCGTGAAGCGTGTATTCCTCTCGGCATCGGCCGACGCGACGCTCTATGAATACGGCAAGAAGCAAAAACCCGTCTGCCAAATCGATGTGGCCATTCCCGCAATGCATGGCATGCACGGCGAAGACGGCACCATGCAGGGGTTGTTTGAGCTGTCCGATATTCCGTATTCCAGCGCCGGCGTCACGGGTTCGGCTGTGTGCATGGATAAAATTGTGATGAAGGCGGCGTTTATCGGCTTTGGCTTTCCCGTTCTTGATTCCCTGTTTTTTGAGCGTGATGAATTCTACGCGGACAGCGACGCGGCCGCTAATAAAGTTGAAAATAAGCTCGGTTATCCCGTATTTATCAAACCCGCCAACTTAGGGTCCAGCATTGGCGTGAACCGCGCGGATAATAAAGATGCGTTTGTATACGCCATGGAAGTCGCAGCCAAATACG
>JAEZNC010000108.1 GCA_023441905.1 Bacillota bacterium
GATGGACGAGCCGTTTAAGGGGTTTGATTTGAAGCTCAATTTGGAGCTGATTGCGCTGTTTCTGCGGCTGTTTGAAGAATCCGGCAAAACCGTGATACTCGTCGCGCACGAAACGGAGCTGATCAAAAAGCTGCCGGGCTGCAACGTGATTGACGTGGAAGCACTAAGCGCTGCGAGACGCGAAACAAAATTGCTTTAACGGCTCTGCGCGGAATCTTTCTTTACGCTCTATTAATCATTAAACGCGATAATGCTTTGTCATTAAAAAAACCGATATTGATATTGAGAACTGAATCATGCTCAATATTTATCGGCTTTTATTTTTATATCGCCGTATGCCTATCCGTCAGCTGTCTCATACCGATTTCACTGTTGCCTGATCTTTGCCGATAAACTCGAAGAATAGGGTCATCAGGCAAACCATGGCCCAGCCATCAGCCGCGACTTTAACAAAAGATGGCTTTTTAGAGTCAACGCGAATTCATTCGAAACGATGTCTTGACGACGGCTTTCGCGCTCTGCGGTGCCGCCGAAACCTTGAAACAGCGCTACTATTCTCTCGATTGCGCATCCATCCATCATGCCCCATTGAAGCATTGCTTACTTGATGGGTTCAAGCCCTCGTCATGCGCGCCAAGTAACTCATGAGCGTTTGCATTTCTTTGGCGCGATATTAAAAGCCAGCCCGCTCTCATCAGTATATTCTCAGCCAAACAGCTTCGCCGCCCGGTAAATGGATATCCAGCAGCCCGTCGCTCAGCGTACTCACACGGCCTGTCAGCCGGCATTCGGCCTCGCCGTTGAGCAGCGGACGCAAATACGTCTGATGGTCTTTCGGCATCATCGCGCAGTCCGCCGCGAAATCAAACACCACGCGTTTGCCGGCGCTGCCGCGGTTGACGGCGATAAACCAGATGCCGTTTTGCGCTTCCGAGCCAAATGCATCTTGGCCGTTCAGTGTGTACCGCAGTATGCCGATGCAGTCGGCATGCGGTGCAAAAAATGCCGTGTAACCCGATTTAAGCGCATTAGCGCTGTTGCGCAGCTGAGAAATATGCCTGTAATGCGCCGTCAGGTCGTACGCGGCGTTATGGTACGGGCCTCTGTTAAACGGATCGAGAAAACCCGTCATACCCTTCTCGTCGCCGTAGTAAATGCACGGCACACCGGGCAGCGCAAACTGCAGCACCGACGCAAGCCGCTGCTTGGCGGCACCCGCTTCGTTCTGGCTGTCGCTCAAACGAAACGAGGCCTGTTGTTCACGCGTCAATGAATGCGGATCGAGCTTCGTGCTCAAGGCCGTGCGCACGCGTTCAATGTCGTGCGACGACAAAAGGTTCATCAGCGCGTAATACATGGGCCTTGGATAAACCTCGGCCTGCTCGACGAAAAAGTCCTTAAGCGCGCGCGCGTCAGTATGTCCTGTTAAAAACGCAACAAGCGCGTTTCTGAGCGGATAGTTCATCACCGAATCGAGCATGCCGCCCAGCGCGTATTTGCGGTGTGCGCCGTAGCTGTATTTCGTGGTCGCGTCCTCCCACACCTCACCGAGCATCACGGCATCTTTTTTTTGCTGTTTCGCCGCGCCGTACATCAGCGCAAGCACATCATCGGGCAGCTCATCCGCCACATCAAGGCGATATCCGGCCGCGCCTTTTTTAAGCCAACGGCGCACCACGCTGTCCTCATCGGTGATGATGAAGCGCTGCCAGTCCTCGTTGTGTTCGTTAACCTCGGGCAGCGATTCAAATCCCCACCAGCTTTTGTACTTATCGGGGTAATGCTCAAACGTATACCAAGGATAATACGGCGAATCCTGTGTATTCGCCGCGCCGTTGCTCTCGTAAGCCTTCTCGCTGTTGAAATAAATGCTGTCGCTGCCCGTATGCGAGAAGACGCCATCGAGCATAATGCGGATATCGAGCGATTCCGCTTTATCGCACAGCGACACGAAGTCGTCCTCGCTGCCGAGCACCGGATCGATCTTTTTGTAATCTGCCGTGTTGTAGCGGTGGTTAGACGCCGCCTCGAATACCGGGTTTAAGTAAATCACGCCCACACCGAGCATTTTTAATTCATCAAGCGACTCTTCAATACCTTTGAGCGTACCGCCGTAGTAATCGCATGGGGCGTAATGCGCTTCCCCTTTAAGCGGTTTGTAAAGCGGTTCCTCGTTCCAGCGCTTGTGCTCAACCACGCAGCGTCCTTTGGCGCGGTGATAGTCCAGCCCGGCTTTTACCGTTTTTTCGCCGCTTCTTTTAAAACGGTCGGGGAAAATCTGATACATCACGCTGCCGCGAAACCACGCGGGTGTGTGAAAATCCGTTTTGTAAACGGTCAGCTGATAAGCGGGCGGCGTTTCGGTGTACGCGACGCCGATCCCTCCTTTGCGCTTGCCTTCCGTACCGTAATAAACAATTCTGTCGCCCGTATTGATCGCAAAGTAATACCAGTAGACGCCAGGCTCATGCGGGGCCTCGAAGCGAGCCTGCCAAAAGCCGTTGTCCGGTGTCATCATGATATCCTGATGGATACCCTCGCCGGTCAGCCGCAGGTAGACGCTGCTGATTTCGCTTAAACGCGTTTTAAAGCGCAGCGTGACCGTCTGCCCCTGCGTGATTGCGCCGAAAGGCTCGCGATAGCCATACATGGTGGAATCGTGCATCATTTCATTCCTGTAGTTGATCAGCATCGGAATCTAATCTCCTTTGCCCATAATGTCATAACCGCCAAATCAGCCGGTTATATTCAGCCACCGTCCGGTCGGCGCTGAAGAACCCTGCGCAGGCCGTATTCATGGCGGCTTTTTTGTACCAGATTTGTGTGTCCGAATAGGCCGCGAGCACGTTTTCAAAGGCGTCGCTATAAGCATCAAAATCGTGCAGCACGAAAAATTTATCCGCTCTGTCATAATCGCCGTAAAGCAGAGAACTGGATAAACCGTCGAAACGGTGCGGGTCGTTCACGGGCAGCGACCCGTCAGTCAGTCGCGATACCGCTTCACGAATCGTCGCATTTTTATCAAACAGCGCCTTGGGCTGATACGAATGATCCGCCTCCATTTTGGCGATTTCATCCGCAAGTGCACCGAAAATGAATATGTTCTCGCTGCCCACCTGCTCGAGTATTTCGATATTGGCACCGTCCATCGTCCCCAGTGTCACCGCGCCGTTCAGCATGAACTTCATATTGCCCGTGCCGGAGGCTTCGCGCCCCGCAGTGGAAAGCTGTTCGCTGACATCGGCTGCCGGTATCAGCACTTCCGCGAGCGATACATTGTAATTCTCCAAAAACACGGTTTTGATCACGTCCTTGGTGCGCGGATGCGCGTTCACCATGTCGGCCGCCGCGTTGATCAGACGGATGATGTCCTTGGCTTTGTGGTAACCGGGCGAAGCCTTGGCCGCAAAAAGAAACGTGACGGGAACCGGCAAGCGAAACGCTTCGTCCTGTGTGAGCCGGTTGTAAAGATGCAGAATATGCAGCACCTTTAGCAGCTGCCTTTTGTACTCGTGCAGCCGTTTGGCCTGCACGTCAAACATGGAATCCGGGTTGATCTCAATGCCTTGCGCTTTGAAGACGGTTTCGGCAAGACGCTTTTTGTTCTGCGCCTTGATTTGCGCGAATTCATCAAGAAATTTCTTATTCTCTGCAAACGGCTTTAAGCGTTCAAGCTCTCTGTAATCTCTTAAAAACCCATCGCCGATATGATCGGCGATCAGTTCCGTCAGCCTTGGGTTGGCAGCGGCCAGCCAGCGCCGCTGCGTAATGCCGTTGGTCACAGCCGTGAATTTTTCCGGCGCGATCACATAAAAATCGCGGAAGGTGCGTGTTTTTAAAATGTTTCCGTGCAGCTGCGACACACCGTTAACTTTCCGGCACACGGCGATGCACAGGTTTGCCATGCGTATCTCGTCATAAGCAATGATCGACAGGTGAGAAATCTTATCCCAGTTGCCCGGAAACGCCTGCCAAAGCCGCTGGCTGAAACGGTCGTTCAGTGCGCTGATGACCGCGTAAACACGCGGCAGCAGCGACGCGAACAGCTGCTCGGGCCACGCTTCGAGCGCCTCCTGCATCACAGTGTGGTTGGTGTAGTTAAAAACACGGCTCACGATATCGTAAGATTCATCCCAGCCGAGCCCTTCCACATCCATGAGTATGCGCATCAGCTCAGGAATCGCGAGCGCGGGATGTGTGTCGTTAATTTGTATCACGACTTTTTCGGGCAGCGTGCGCACATCGCCGTAGCGCTTTTTATGATCGCGCACCATGCACTGCATGGCAGCCGAGGCGAGGAAATAATACTGTTTGAGCCGCAGCATGCGCCCCGCGATATGGTCGTCCTCGGGATACAATACCTTGGAAATCGATTCGGCCAGCTCACGCTGCCTGACCATGCACATGTAGTCGCCCTTGTTGAATGAATGCAGGTCAAAACCGGCGGGATATTCCGCGCGCCACAGCCGCAGTGTCGCGGGCGTGTGGCTTTGGTAACCCAGCACCATCATATCATGCGGCACGGCCACCACCGACTGATAGTTCTTATGCACAATGGAAAGCCCTCTGTCCGTCCAGTTCTCCTCGATGGTGCCTTCGAAACGAATTTCCACCTGTTCCTCGCTGCGTTCAATCTCCCATATGTCGCCATTTTGCGTCCAGTCGTCCGGCTCCTCCACCTGCTCGCCGTTTACAATTCGCTGCCGGAATATGCCGTATTAGTAGCGGATTCCGTGCCCCACCACGGGCAGATTCAGCGTTGACAGCGAATCCAAAAAGCATGCGGCGAGGCGACCGAGGCCCCCGTTTCCGAGCCCGGCTTCAAACTCCTCCTGCTCGAGCTTTTCAAACGGGTAGCCGATCTCGCGCATCACGGCTTTGTATTCATCGAGCACATCGAGACTGATCATGTTGTTGACCAATGCGCGCCCCATCAGGTATTCCGCCGAAAGATAATAAAGGCGTTTCATCTGCTGTTCTTCGAGCCTTTGGTCCGACAGCACGAAGCGCTCGAGTATCATGTCGCGCACGGTCAGCGCGACGGCTTGAAATATTTCTTCATCCGACGCGTTATCCAGCGTCCGCCCGTAATCTTGCCGGAGTTTTTCTATGATGGCTTGCTTTATCTGAGCCCGGTTTCTCTTATGATCGGTTGTCAATTTGCAATTCCTCCGCCGCCGCAGTTATTTCTCAGAGTTGTGAATCTGCGGCGGTATTATTCCAGCATTGTCAGATACAACGCGGCATAAGCCAGCGCGCTTTTGTTAAAGCTTAAGTCCTTTTCCATCGCGTTGATCTGCAGTTTGCGGAATACCTCTTTATTCTTATAAACCTCAAGCGCCCGGCGTATGGTATCGAGCATCTCATGGGCATTGTAATTCGTAAACGAGAAGCCGTCTCCTTCTCCGGTATACGCGTTATACGGCGTCACCGTGTCTTTGAGGCCGCCCGTTTCGCGGACGATGGGCAGCGCGCCATAGCGCAGCGCGATGATCTGAGACAAACCGCAGGGTTCAAACCGCGAGGGCATTAGGAAAAAGTCGCTGCCCGCATACACCTTATGTGCTAGCGCTTCATCGAACAGTATCATGCCGATTGCACGCCCGCCAAACGTTTGCCACGCATCGCGGAAATAGTTCTCGTATTCGCTGTCTCCCGTGCCGAGCAGCACAAAACTGGCGCCCTCGTCCATTATTTCCTTCATCACATGAAGCACGAGATCGAGCCCTTTTTGGTTGGTCAGCCTTGTCACCATGCCGATCATCGGTTTTGTAGGATCGGCTTTAAGACCAAGCTGATTGATCAGCGCCTGTTTGTTTTCCTGCTTGTCATCAAGCGTGCTTGTATCATACGTTTTGGCAATCAGCGCGTCGTCTGCCGGATTGAAAACCTGCGTATCGATACCGTTGAGAATTCCCACCAGGTCGTTCTCACGCGTGTTTAATATGCCGTCGAGCCCTTCTCCGAAATACGGCGTTCTGATTTCCTGGGCATACGTGGGGCTCACCGTCACCAGTTTGTCGGCGAACACGATACCGGCTTTCAGGAAGTTCGCGCTGCCGTAGTACTCGATATAATCAGGCGTATTGTACCGGCTGTCGATGCCGAGCAGCTCCGACGCAAACCCGAAATCAAAACGGCCCTGATACCCGAGGCTGTGCATCGCCAGCACCGATTTGCTGTCTTGTATCGCGCGGCCTTTGTACTGCGTTTTCATCAGCATTGGTATCATCGCCGTATGCCAGTCGTTCACGTGCACAATATCGGGCACGAATTCGGCAAATGGCAGCGCTTCGAGTACGGCGCGGCAAAAGTACGCATACTGCTCGCCTTCGAACGTGCCGCCGCGGTATATCATATGCCCGAAGTAATACTCGTTATCAATGAAATACACGGGAATTCCGTCCCAGTCGTAAAGCTCAAGCCCCACATACTGCGTCCGCCAGCCAAGATCCACCGAAAAGCTCGCCATGTGCGTGACCTGATCCATGTATTTATCCTTGATCACGCGATGGTAGGGCAGCGCAAGCCGGATATCGAACCCGAGATCTTTGAGCTTGCGCGAAAGCGTGCCTGCCACGTCGGCAAGCCCGCCCGTTTTGGCAAACGGGGCGCATTCGGCCGCCGTCATCAGTATGGAAGGCAGCTTTTCCATATTTTTGTGGTTCATAATGCTTTCAAGCATTTCATTCATGCTAAATTACCGACCCTTTTCGAATAATACTCGGGTAGCTTACATCTCCGGCCAAATGCCGGCCCGAGCGAATATGGCAGTTTTTATCAGCAATCACATGCTCTAATATACAGTTGTTATCGATATCGCATTCCTGCATGATGACGCAGCCCTTGATCTTGGTGCCTTTGCCCACATGGACGCCGCGGAACAGCATGCTGTCTTCCACCTCGCCGTCAATCACGCAGCCGTTGGCCAGCAGGCTGTTTTTCACGGACGCGTGATCGCCGTATTTCACAGGCGCTTCGTCTTTGATCTTCGTATAAATCGGGTTGCCCGTATAAAAAAGGTCGTGCTGGACATCATCACGCAGCATATCCATGTTCAGCTGATAATATGTGCCGACAGAATCGAGCCGCCCCACATAGCCCTTGTGCTCAAGCGCGAGTATGCGCAGATTGCGCACGTTCTTCATGAGCACATCGCTGATAAAATTGTAATGTCCGTGCGCCACGCTGTTGTCAATCAGATATTCAAGCAGGCTCTTGTGGATAAGAAAAACGTCCATGCTGATTTTATCCGAATTGGAATATTTAAAGTTGTAATCCATCTCTGTAACCCAGTTCTCCTCATCCGTGTAAAGACGCAGATCATGTCCGTTGCCCGAATCGCCGCGTTCGTTGTTATCGGTATAATAAAGCATCGTGATATCGGCTTTGTTTTCGATGTGCTTTTTGAGCATATGGTTGTACGTGGCTGCATAGATATTGCCGACGCCTGTCAGCAGGCAGTAAGGCTGCGCCGCGCGCTTGATGTAGCTCATATTGCCTTTGATCGCATCAGACATGCCATGGTAAATGCCGGTATTCTCCGCGTTGTCATACGGCGGCAGCATAAAAAGTCCGTCTGTCTTACGGCTCAAATCCCATTCCTTGCCCGATCCCACGTGGTCCATAAGAGACTGGTAATTCTTTTGCGTGATAATCCCGACATTTCTGATGCCGCTGTTAACGATGTTGGAAAGCGCAAAATCGATCGCGCGATAGCGGCCGCCGATCGGCATAGCCGCCACGGAGCGCAGCAGCACCAGCTCCCGTAAATTCAGATTCTCCTCACCCGCATAAATCAGCCCGAATACGTCTTTAATCATACGCCCACCTCGCTGTCTAAGGCGCAATAATCAAACAAACAGACACTGTCCGGTTCAACCGATTCGCCTTCTTTAATCACTGTATTGTTTTTCACCTTGACACCCTGCCCAATCACGGTGATGGGGCCGTCGCCGCCGATTCGGCAGCCGCTCCCGATCATCACGTTTTCGTCAATGATGGCGCGCGAGATTTCGCTGTTCGCGCCGACAACCGTGTTCTGCATGATGATGCTGTCGTGCACATAGGCTCCTTTTTCGATTCTGACTTCAGGAAACAGCACGCAATGCTCCACCGTACCGAATATCTGGCAGCCCTCAGAAACAAGGCTCGTCTTGATCACGGCGTCGTCGCCCACATAATGCGGCGGCTGGTTCGGGTTTTTCGAAAACACCTTCCATGTGGGGTCATGAAGATTCAGCTCGTCGTGTCCGAGCAGTTCCATGTTTGCATCCCAGAGGCTCTGTATCGTCCCAACGTCCTTCCAATAACCCTTAAACCGGTAAGCAAACAGCATCTCTCCGGCATCCAGCATCTTCGGGATAATATCCTTGCCGAAATCGTTGGAGGAATTCGGGTCGTCGTTATCATTCTGCAAATAGCTTTTTACCTTTTGCCAGTTGAATATATAGATACCCATGGAAGCGAGGTTGCTCTTGGGAACCTTCGGCTTCTCCTGAAATTCGATGACCCTGTTTGTCTCATCCGTGTCCATAATGCCGTATCGCGGCGCCTCCTCATCCGGCACTTCAATCACGGCAATTGTCGCATCCGCTTCGGTTTGTATGTGGAACTTGAGCATGGCGCTGTAATCCATTTTATAAATATGGTCACCGCCGAGCACAAGCAGATAATCGGGGTTATACTGGTCTATAAAAAAGGTGTTTTGGTAAATGGCATTGGCCGTGCCCGAATACCACTGGCTGAGGCCTGTTTTCATATATGGCGGCAGTATGTAAACACCGCCGGTGTTGCTGTCAAGATCCCAAGGCGCGCCGGTGCCGATATACGCATTGAGCTCGAGCGGCTGATACTGCGTTAATACACCCACCGTATCAATGCCCGAATTGGTGCAGTTGGATAATGTAAAATCGATGATTTTGTATTTTCCGCCATACGGGACGGCCGGCTTGGCACGAGTCTTTGTCAGCACTCCAAGGCGCGCTCCCTGCCCTCCCGCCAGCAGCATCGCGATGCATTTTTTCTTGTTCGTCATACGTCATTACCTCGCTTTTAAAGCTTTTCGCTGAAATCATAAAACACGGCGGACAGCGGCGGCAGGAAGATATCGGCACGGTACGGCAGTCCCGCAAAATCTTCCTTCACCGCTATGGGATTGTTTTTTGCCGTATGCTCGCCGCCGAACCTGCTTTCATCGCTGGAAAACAACTGCGTGAGCTCGCCCATGTTGGGAAGCCCGATGAGAAAATGGTCAATCGGCACAGGCGTGAAATTAAACGCGCAGACACAAGCTTGCTCCCCACCCGCGGAGCGCCGTAAAAAGCACAGCGCGCTTTTTGCCGCATCGTCCACATTCAGCCATTTAAAGCCGTCCCAGCTGTCATCAACCTCATACAGCGCCGGGATACTCTTGTAAAAAGCGTTCAATGCCTTCACATAGCGCTGAATCTCGGCGTGCCGTTCGTAATCCAGCAGAAACCAATCCAGCTGCTTTTTATAATCCCATTCTATAAATTGACCAAATTCGCTGCCCATAAACATCAGTTTTTTTCCAGGATGCGCAAACATGAACGCGAGCAGTGTGCGCAGCGATGCAAACTTTTCATTGTATGAGCCGAACATTTTATTCAGCAGCGATTTTTTGCCGTGAACCACCTCATCATGTGAGTATGGCAATATGAAGTTCTCTGTAAACGCGTAATGCAGCGAAAATGTCATTTTATTGTGGTGGAACTGACGGAAAAAATGGTCCATCGACATGTAATTCAATGTGTCGTGCATGTAGCCCATGTTCCACTTGAACACAAACCCAAGGCCTCCGTCATACGGCGGCTTTGTCACGCACGGGTACGACGTGGATTCCTCCGCAATCGTGATAGCGCCCGGGCAGCGCGTGAGGATGACAGCGTTGAGTTTTTTTAAGAAAGCCACCGCGTGCAAATCAATATTGCCGCCGTACTCGTTGGGCACATATTCGCCTTCATTGCGCGCGTAATTCAGGTACAGCATGGATGTGACCGCATCCACGCGAATGCCGTCGATGTGGTACACATCAAAAAGCATCATGGCGCTGGAAACGAGAAAGCTCACCACCTCCGGGCGGCTGTAATTGAAAATCAGCGTGCCCCACTGGGGGTGATTTGCCTGCATCGGGTTATGATGCTCAAAAAGACAGGTGCCGTCAAACCGCACAAGCCCGTGCTCATCCTTCGGAAAATGGGCGGGTACCCAGTCTATAATCACCCCGATGCCTTTGGCATGCATGGCGTCCACAAAATACATGTAATCCTGCGGCGTACCGAACCGGCTCGTCACCGCATAAAAACCCGTGACCTGATATCCCCACGAGCCGTCGAACGGGTATTCGGTGATCGGCAGCAACTCCACATGCGTATACCCCATCTCCGCGAGGTACTCGCTGAGTTCATCCGCCAGCTCGCGCAGGTTCGGAAACTCATACCCTTCCTTTGTCCGCCATGAACCGAGGTGCATTTCGTAAATGCTCATCGGCCGACGCAGCGGGTCGCATGATTTCCTGCTTTCGAGATAACCGGCATCCTGCCAGGTGTAGCCGCCCAGCGACCAGACCTTGGACGCGGTTGCGGGCCGCACCTCCGCGTGAAACGCAAACGGATCGGCCTTGTAAGCAGCCTTGCCGTCGAATCCTTCGATGTAATACTTGTAGGTGTCGCCGTCTTTGAGGCCCGATACGAATGCCGCGTATATGCCCTGCGGCAGTTTTTCCATCGGGTTTTCTGACGGATCCCAATTGTTGAAATCGCCCACGACGCTCACCGCTTTGGCATACGGAGCGTAAACAATAAACCGGTGGGCATTGAGCTCGGGCGTGTAATGACAGCCAAACACGGCATAAGCCTGCTGTGCCTCTCCGATATTGAACAGGTAGATTTCGTTGGTATCGATATACTCCCTAAAATCCTGCATGGATGCGCCTCCCTGTTCACTTGAAATTGGTTTCTTGTGATTGCGCCGCAGCGCTTTCTTTTGACATATCTATTCGACTCTTTGAAACTTTTTCCCTTTTTTTATTAACATCAACAACATAATCAATGTAAAACTATTGTGAACTCGCGATATATATTATTTGCTGAAAAGACAATATCTCAAACCTTTTGATTGTGTTATTATGATATCGTATTTTTATAACGATTAATCCGAATTGTTATGATCGGAGAACAGGTTTGAGATGGATTCCGAAAAAAAAAGCCATCTTTTGAGTGGCTTGTCTCTATTGCTGGTTCTTGCGGCGGCAGCGTGGAGCCTTTCTTTTTCCAAAAGCCCCTGTCTAGGGGATTATTTATTAAACGCACTCGGAATTCTGGTTTGGTCATCGGTGGATTCTGGGCCGCATTTAACGCCCTTTTTCAGTTTACCCGTTGTGGTCGCGGCTGTGGTCATCGCCAAAAGGCATGCGGCGGGGTTTTTCTCCAAAGTCAGTTTAATACTTTCCTCATTGATGATCATTTTTCTGACGGTCACCTTCTTATACATGACGTAACAAAAGTAAACTGACATAGCTTGTCTTTTTGCAGGATGGCGGATTCGATTTGCGTAAAATAACAAATCGTTCGATCAGCCGGATAGAAAGTTTTATTTAGCTTTGACCCAAAGATCCGGACTTATCAGCGGGCATGCAATAGTCCGTTACCTGTGAAATATATTTTATTAAACATTATTTGATTAAAATTGATTGGCCCCGCCGCAGAAAAAAGCTGCCGGCAGATTACCGACAGCTTTTACATAGATATTTCTCAATTTTTCAGCCGCAGAATATCATGATGGCATCCCGCAGAAACACGGCGCAGCCGGGCGCGATTTTATCGTAGTACGCGGCAAACCGCTCATCGTCCACGTACATTTGCGCAAGGCCTTTATGCGCCTCGGGGCTGTAGCTCGCCCAGGTGCACATCAGCCACTCTTTGTGCAGCGCACACGCCTTTTGGGCGAGTTCTCCGGCCGGGTCATTTGTCTCCATGGCGGCTTTGAGCGTTTGGCTCAGCTCTTCCGCCAATGCTTCCATGCGCACATACTGCTGCTGCGTCATGTTTTTGAATTTGGCATTGGATTCATCAACCGTTTTATCGCCGTACTTCGAGCGTACTTCCCCGCCGTATGTCTCTTCGTTTTCACGTATCAGCTTTTCCTTCAAGCCTTCGAACTTTTCTTCATCCGTCATTGTGGTTTCTCCTTTCTCGGAGGCAATGGTTTTTTTCACATTGGCAATCATGGCGTCCACCTGTCTTCGCTTGCTTTGCAGGGCTTCAAGATGCGTCTCCAGCGCTTCAAGACGCGTAAATGCGGGTGCAGTAATGATGCGTTTGATTTCGTCGAGCGCCACGCCCATTTCGCGGTAAAACAATATCTGCTGCAGCATATCAACCTGCTGCGTGCCGTAAACGCGATACCCCGAATCCGTGATATTCTTGGGACGCAGCAGGCCGATTTCATCGTAATACCGTAATGTGCGCGTGCTCACACCCGCGAGTTTTGAAAGAGCGCTGACTGTGTAATCCATGTGCCTTTCCTCCTTGAATCCAATCGTAAACGTTTACGCAGCGTCAATGTCAAGCGGTTTTTTATAAAATTTTTGCCGTCAACGCCGATGGCCGTCAACGCAATAACCGACCGGTGTGACTTTAATCTATCGCCGAAAGCACCGCCAGACCATCATTGTGTTGAATACAGAAAACGGCGCCGTTTTCAGCGCCGTCCCGTCACTTCTCTTTGACTTTAAACCGCTTCAACCGCAGGGCGTTGGTCACCACGGATACTGAGCTCAATGCCATCGCCGCGCCCGCATAAACGGGATTGAAAGCGGGCCCCCCGAATGCGTAAAAAACCCCTGCCGCAAGCGGTATGCCGATTGTATTATAGATGAACGCCCAAAACAGATTCTGCCGGATAATGCGCATCGTGGCGCGGCTCAGCGCAATCGCCGTGCTGACCTCCTGCAAATCGCCGCGCATGAGCACCACATCGGCGGATTCCACCGCCACATCGGTACCTGTGCCAATCGCCATACCCACATCCGCCTGCACAAGTGCGGGCGCATCGTTGATGCCGTCGCCCACCATCGCAACCTTAAAGCCCTGCTGCTGCAGCTTTTTGACTTCGCCCGCTTTATCCTGCGGCAGCACGTTGGCGAGCACGCGGTCAATTCCGGCCTGCTTCGCAACAGCCTGCGCCGTGCTCTCGTTGTCTCCCGTCATCATAAACACGGACATGCCAATGTCTTTGAGCCGCTGTATTGCCTTTGGGCTGGAGGGTTTGATCGTATCCGCCGCCGCCATAAGCCCGGCGAGAGCGCCGTCTACCGCGGTATACATGAGTGTGCGTCCCGCGCCCGACAACGTTTCCGAATCTTTGGCCGATGCCGATATATCTATACCGTTTTCATTCATCATCTCGGAACTCCCGACCAGCACGCGGCTGCCCGCCACCACAGCGTCGATACCGCGTCCCGGCACAGCCTTAAACGATTCGGGCTGAGGCAGACTGACAGACCTCTCCTCCGCATGGCTGACAATAGCCCGTGCAATCGGATGCTCCGAGCCGCGCTCCGCCGCCGCACAAAGCGTAAGCGTCTGTATTTCATCTAAAGCGCTATATGTGCGGATATCAGTCAGCACCGGCTTGCCTTCGGTCACCGTGCCCGTCTTGTCGAGCACGACCGCATCCACGGCATGCGTCGTCTCCAGCGCTTCGCCGCCCTTTATGAGTATGCCGAGTTCCGCGCCTTTGCCGGTGCCCACCATAATTGCCGTGGGCGTGGCCAGCCCCAGCGCACACGGGCACGCGATGACGAGCACCGTCACGAAAATATTGAGCACGAACTGAAAATCCTTACCGAAAACTGCCCATAGCACCGCTGCGACCACCGCGATTCCCATCACAGCCGGCACAAAATAGCCGGAAATCACATCCGCAAGCTTGGCGATGGGCGCTTTCTTGCTTTGCGCATCCTCAACAAGCTTGATGATTTTTGACAGTGCCGTATCGCCGCCCACGCG
>JAEZNC010000111.1 GCA_023441905.1 Bacillota bacterium
CCATGGAAATGAGCGTGCCTTTGAGTGCGCGCTTAACGATATCGCCCGCCATCGATTTGGTTTTGGTTTTCGATTCCATAGCCACTCCCCCTTTTCAATGATATTTATGAGGAGAAGGGCGGGATTATGACGGGATGAGGAGGATAACCATATATAGACGAAAATTGACTTACATCGAGACTGCTAACTCCAATATGCTCTTTAAATATGGTCTTGCCTCTATAATATCTTAAACAGCTTAAATATCTCTGTTCAAATATCTCTCCCTCATTCTGCTCATACTAACACCGAAGGAGGCGGGGAAATGAGACGATGTCATCGTAAAATGATGCACAAAAGGTGCATCACGTACTTAATCATTTTCATACTGGCCGCACTGATGTGGGGTTAGAAGCCTTTTTTGGAGGGGGATGCATCGTTATTCGAAGCATCCCTTATTTTGAATCCTATTAAAAACCGGATCATGGGCATAAAAAAAGACAGTCAGGCTTATTCCCCGAACTGTCTCGCTATCCCTTTTGCCATCTCCTTAGCCATCATTATCGCTTGGGCCTGTATCTCGTCATATTGTGCGATGCTGGCATCATACTGCCCTTTGAGTATCTGGGTCGCTTCATTTTCTGTCATTTCAAGATGATCGTCAAGCAATGCCCTCCATGTATCAACGCTCCAATATGGGTTTATGCTCCCGAGAAAGGCGGCGATGCTGTCCGCATTGGCGTACCATTTGTTTCTTTGCAGCGCCGCAGTCTGGCTGTCTCCCATTTTTGCGGCATTCACAAGCTGAGCGGCTGTCAACAGATGCTCCTTCAAAAGCTCTTCGAATTCCCGTGCCGGGCCGCTCCCATAAAGCGGGCGTAACATATTCGCAAAATCAGTCGGATTTCGGAGCAACCGATTTGTGGTTTCTTTGAGATCGGCATTGTTAAATGCGGTACCCACCAAAAAGGCTCTTGTCCACAGCACATGTTCTATCCATAGCCTTTGAAGAGTACACATCAGTTTATTATTGCGAAGACGCGGTGCAGCATAATATTGTTGGGTGTACATATACACATCCTCCTTCGTCATTAGTATATGTATCAATTAGATTGTCTGTGAAATGCGGGCATTAAGGTGCATCATTTTCATATGTCCGCAATGATCTAAGGCTCCTCATCGTCGCCCATATAGCCCGTCCCTATAAAAACCAAATTTATGATCTTTTCATATAATATAAAAAACAATATATAAAGGTGGTGAATCAATGCTTACGAACAAAGAATTCGTAACGATGTCTATCGATTTAAATCTGTTCTTTCTGCGCATTATGAAAGAACATTCGCTTTTTTTACAACTCGGTTTTACCCCGAGAGACAGCAGCCTCGGCGCAGAGGCAGCGTCACTTCGCATGGGCTTTGAGCAGCTGCTGGAGGACGCGGTCGAGCTCGCGGACGGAGTCGTCAGCAGCGCGGCACTGCAGTCACAACAGTTTACGACGCCGTACACCGCGGATGCCGAACGTCTGACCCAGTTTTACACCGGCGTGCCGATCGATTCGGCGCTGTCAAGACAGGAAACAATGCTGGCGCCATCCGGCAAACAGCACGCCGCACTGGTGGACGAGGTGGAGATGCTGGACCGTGATGCCTATCAGCTCACGGCAGCGCTTGCGCGGTTTAAAGAAAAACTGCTTGCGGATGTGATGGCATGCAAAACGTTTACGCTCAATTATCCTTTGCTGATCGACCATATTCTGCGCGAAGCAAAGCTTTTTATGCAGCTGCTGGCCGCGCTGGTAAACGGCGAAAACATTATGCGCTCCGAAGAGCTGCTAAACCAGGAGGTCTTTTGGAGCCGTATCATGGCGGAGCACTCGAAATTTATCGCAGGCCTTCTCGACCCGACGGAGGAAGAGCTGATTGATAAGGCAAGGATGTTTGGCAGACAATTTGATAATCTCACAGAAGAAGCAAAGGCGGCAGCCATGCGGCCGGCAAACATATCGGGGATAACCAATGTAACCAGACATGAGACAATGAAACTGCGGGATTTTAAAGCGGCGGGCACAAAGGGCTTAATCGAATGCAAAATACAATCCATCATGCTGCCGCTTCTTGGTGACCACGTTCTGCGCGAAGCCAATCATTACTTGTTTGTGCTGAGTACGTATGGCCGGTGACTTCAATAGACCGTTCACGATAAAAGGCTTCTGTTATCGACAAAAGCCAGGCTGCTGACAAAGCTCCTGCGTGTCATTTCGAGCGAGCGATAGCGAGTCGAGAAATCCCATGTATAAAGCATTTTGCCATGGGATGCTCACGTCGCTCCGCTCCTCAGCATGACACAAGAGGGGATTATCATCAAGCTGACTTCTGTTATCGACAGAAGCCTTTTTTAATCAGTGTGATCACGGTGCTTATGATGATGCTGCGCGGCACAGCCCTGTTTTAATCGATAGGCTTGCTATACAATTTTTCCGCCGTGAAAGTAACATTCGTAGACTTTTTTGTGCTGATAGAATATCTCCTCATAGCCCTGAAACCAGCTCACATCGCCGCTGACCGCGCAGTGATAGCGGTAATCGCCGTTTGTGTATACCGCAGGCCCGCGAAACGGCTTGTCTTTCGAAACGCGCATCAGTGCTTCCTTCAAAAAATCGCCCTCAAACGGCTCGGCAAGCACGCGCCCCGCGTAGTTCATCGCCCAGACCGGCTCACCCAAATGCCATAAAGCCTCTTCGCCCGAGAATTTACTGCCGCCAAGATAGGAATCTATATAAAGATAACTGCCCTCTTCGTAATTGATATCGTGCGATTTTGGCCTCGATGGAACGTCATCTTCCTTTGCGTGGGCCGCATAACAGTTCGTCTTCGCCTTTAACAGGAACTCAACCATCTTTGAGTTATCATTCGGCGCTTTTGTGACCAGCTCGGCTGCGCACGTGTCGCTGTCCGGCTTCACCAGCCTGTCGATGCTGACCCCGAGCAAATCAGACAGCGCCACAAGATTCGTGATATCCGGATAGCCTTGGCCCGCTTCCCACTTGGCCACCGCCTGCCGCGATACGCCGACCGCCTCGGCCACCTCTTCCTGTGACAAGCCTCTGTCTTTTCTCACAATCAGCAGCTTTTCCTTAAAATCCATCTATGATCACCTCCATGTTCAGCATACAACAGGCAGCGTTTGTGTACCATCAACTGTCGGTCTGCATGTTGGCAACCTATGGTTGCGTTTTGACTATGATATCAGTGATTGTCCATAAAAAGCAAGAAGCCCGCCGTGCGTATTGCAAGCGGGCTCCCTGTTGATTTTATTATCTTTTGTTATGCGATATTGACGATCCCCTCGTAGGGCGATCTTATCGTAATGTTTTCTTTCACCCATGGCCGGAGTATTTCGTCCGCCTCATCTTTGCCCATACCTGAGTGCAGCGAATCCATATACAGCATGCGTATCAGATTATAATCCATCTCGCTGAGCGATTGGGCATTTGTCCATTCTGTATAAGCTATGCTGTCAGGATACCTATCGTTGCAGTATTGAAGTCCGATGGCGTAAGTTACGCTCAGTAATATCATATAATTGCGTTGCTCTTGAGTGGTAGCGTCAATTGCAATTCCGAATCTGCCGCTATAAATGCCATTTTTACTTGATTGCAAATCGATTGCCCACCAGTCGCCTTCGGTATAATTACAGTCATATTTATATCCATAGTATGTCATTAACTCATCTAATGGGTCAAAATTAATTGTACAGTTAGATTTTTCTGTTTCAATTGAGATGCCCGGCATCACACCTAAAGATTCTATGCTATCAACAAGATTTGAGAGTGTTGAATAATCTTCTTCAGTATAGTCACCGGTCACTTTGATATACAGCGGCTGTTCCCATCGTTCTATATAGTAGTCACCGATTACGACCTCATTAAAGTACTCTATTAATTCGTCATAGCGGGAGTCGTTCTGATTTGATACACCAATAAACTGCTGCCCTGAAAGGACAGAGCTGATTAACATTATAATTAATATGAGAAAATATCTCTTTAAACTTCCAATAATCATACCTTATTTTACTATACAAAGTATACAAAAAGCAAGAAGCCCGCCGTGCGTATTGCAAGCGGGCTCCCCGTTAAAGAGAATATATTGAAAATTGAATCCGGCAGCTACCTACCCTCCCGGGCCGTTTCCAGCCAAGTACTATCGGCGTATAAG
>JAEZNC010000142.1 GCA_023441905.1 Bacillota bacterium
GGTGAGCGTGAGCGTGACGCCGCTCAGCACGGTTTCCGCGCCGAAGCTTTTGGCAATGTCTTTGAGCGACAGAGCGATCATGTAACTTCCTCCAAAAAAACTCAAAGCCCATTATAAAGGATTTGCGAGAAAAAATAAAGCGGGAGAAGGGCGGATGGTATTTTACAGAGATCGATATTCGATTGTGCTCCATAAAGAACAAGTCACATCAGTTTTTCTTAGCTGATACATTATCTGCAAGGAGTTTTGATTGTCTGATAGAATCATTCCAGTATATGATAAGCAGATGTGAAAGCGCCCCCTAAAGAGCGCACAAGTGTTGCGAGGAGAGGTTTAAATGATCATCAGTGCAAGCCGACGCACGGATATCCCGGCATACTACTCATCGTGGTTCCTTAACCGAATCAGGGAAGGGTTTGTGTACGTCCGCAATCCGATGAATTTTCATCGCATCAGCAAAATCTCATTAAACCCGGATGTGGTGGACGGCATTGTGTTTTGGACGAAGAACCCGATTCCGATGCTCGGTCGATTGGATGAGCTCAAAGAGTATCCTTACTATTTTCAGTTCACGCTGACCGCTTACGCAAACGATGTGGAAGTGAGCCTGCCGAGCAAAAACAATGTGCTGATTCCAGCGTTTCAGAGGCTGGCCGATAAAATCGGCCCCGAGCGCGTGATATGGCGATATGATCCGATACTGATCAATAAGACATACACACAGGAATACCACATTGAGTATTTCGAAAAGCTCGCGCGAAAGCTAAAAGGCTATACCGGGAAGTGCATCATCAGCTTCATCGATTTGTACCGCAACACCGTGCATCACGCGGGGGAACTCGAATTGGCGGAAGTCTCAGAGCAATGTCAGCAAGAGATGGCCAGAGCGCTCGCGGATATTGCCCATGGCTTCGGGCTGGCAATGGAAGCCTGTGCCGAGCCGGTTGACTTCAGTCAATACGGAATCGGCCGCGCACGCTGCATTGACGACACGCTGCTTCAAAGCATATCCGGCTATCCTCTGAAGATTGAGAAAGACAGGAACCAGCGTAAAGAATGTGGCTGTGTGAGCAGCATTGATATCGGCATGTACAACACGTGCAAAAACGGATGCCGCTACTGCTACGCCAATTTCAATGAAAAAACGGTGCAAACCAATTGGCTTGCCCATGATGACAATGCTCCGCTGATTTCGGGTCGTGTGAATGCAGACGATGTGGTCACCGAGAGAAAAGCTGCCTCGAACAGGGATAATCAAATGAGTATGTTTGATGGCATGAATTGAGACAGCAGTCACAAACAGAAACAAGAAGCCGCTGTACAGTCACATTAAAAATAAAAAAGAGTTTGTTACTTTTGCACCACGGGCACCCACAGCTCGCAGTCTCCGTCGGTGTGCCCCGGATAGTATTCGAAATAGCAGCCATGAGCATCGTCGGGACCGTACCCCGACTCAGGTATCGCGGTGTGGAAGAATTCCGTCCATGCCTCAACGAGGTTTCTGCCCGCCGGAACCTTTGTGAGGGCGTACTCCGCGGCCGGAATTACCTTTAAGACAGCCCCCTTAGGAACGCGGATGGTCTTATCCACGGAAACGCCGAGCAAATAGAAAAAGCTTTTATGCCCCTGCGTGTACCACTCAACCCCGAAAAAGCCAGGCTCAGCGCCTTTTAAGCCAAACAACGTTTTATCCTTGCCCGAATCAAAAAAGTCGCCGAATAGTTTCTGCAGATCCGCATCGTTGTTATTAAGCGTGGTTTCCACGGCATAGCCGCACACGGCAAACCCGCTCCTGCTGACGATTTGAACATTCATCTTCCTTCACTCTTTTCGCCGATATACTAAAAGGGGGGTACTTCCCCCACAGATATCTTATGTTGTGCGCGAGACGCGAAGGTCCGGCCTCAGCGTTTTGAGCTTTTTGATTGCTGCGTCGGTGACCGCAGTTGCTTTCACAAGATCGAGCTTCTTCAAATGCTTCAGCGACGCGAAACGCAGCACATCGTCGTCCGTGGGTTTAAGCCCGAAAGACTCATTCCATTCCGCTTCGAGCATCAGCTCATAGAGGTTATCAAGAAGCAGGATTTGATCCATCAGCGCTGCCCATCGTTCCTTGGTTAAAAAACGAATATCCATTTTAAGGCGCCGCAACCGTTTGACTTCTCCCAACTTCAGCACGGTTTTGGACTGGGAGAGCGTCTCGCTGAAAAATGATACGCCGCAAAGCTGCGGCAGATTGAAGATGGTTTGAAGGCCGTCGTCCGAAATAGTCTGTACGGGCTTTACCCAAAGCGGAATGTCGCTGACGGGAGACCGCCATCTTTTTACGTATTTCCCCAGAGAACCATCGTCGAAGCGCATGTCCATGCGCAGCAGCCAGCCGGCATCATATGCTTTGCCGAGCCATTTTTGGCTGCCGACGGTTTTAATGGCCTTGGGCGTGCAGGCAAAGGTTCCTTTGCCTTCCGCAAACGAAACGGTGTACATCCCCAGATCCCCAAAAAGGCTCATGGCGCTTGCGGCACCCATGTCGTCCCAAAATGTCGGCCTGCAGTGCATCCATGCGCTGCGCCGTTTGATAATCGCCTGTTCATATTCTGGGCTGTTAAACGGATACCGTTTGGTGATCACACAGGCTCGAATGAAATCCGCGCGGTCACCCTGTCCGTTTGCCTCGTACCAGTCGGCAAGAGACAATCGAAGTGAATCATTATCATAGTCATCCCGAATGGCTGCAATCAATTCATGCTCAGTCATTTAAGCCCCCTAAGATAAAAATCATATAAAAACAGATCGTCGGCGCATCATATATTTTGTTTATATTTTCCTAAATAAACCAATGCGACATATAAATAATGCCGCTTTTCTAACGGCAGATTTAATACTATTCGACACGTTTAGTCAAAAATCCTTGATTTTTGCGCAAATCGATAATAAATCGAACAAATATGGTATTTTTATTTAAAGGCTGCTTAGCAATTTAAAAAATGTATCGTGAAGCGTTAACAATGAAAGAAGATTTTTTTATTTCATATCATCAATAAGCTGCTGAAGGCAATCAAAGTATCGGCCCATATGGATACCGTCCACAAACGAGTGGTGCGCCTGCACGGAAAACGGCAGCAGCATTTTCCCGCCAACCTCAAAGTATTTGCCCCATGCAAGGCGCGGCACCGAATCATCCTTATTGAATGAGATAGTATGCGAGAGATTGGTGAACGTCACCCACGGAATGCTGGTGATATAAATCAAATCATCGCGGCCCTCCACATCCTCACGAACAAAATATGCGGCCTGCTTTTCGGATCTTTCTTTGGCGTTACGCACAAAGTCTTCAATATTATCCTTCATATCCGCCGTGACCATTTTAAAAAGCTCGGAGCCGGCGGATAGATCCGTGAACGACGGGTGGATGGTGTCGTGCAGCACCACGTTGTCGCCTTGAATTCGGTAGCGAAACGCCTCCACCTGATTGATGGCGTAAGTTGCGGCATAGATCATCGCATAATAATAAGGGATATCTCTTCGCTTCATGGCAGAAAGAAAATGCGTGATATCCACGTTGGCGCAAATCAGGTATTGCGGATAATCCATGCGACGGAAAAAGTGATAATGCCTCGCACGCTCCCATGTATCGATATTGATGACTTTCACTGGGAATCCTCCTGAAAGTATACCTTATTTTACTACCTAAGAGAGGAAAACGAAAGAGGTCACTTCATTTTCCCACCCCTTTACTTGACAAAACTACCGCCTAAAACTATCCTTAATAAATAATAAAAAGACGAATAATCGCAGGAGAGCTTTATGAAAAAGTATTACATCACGACGCCCATCTACTACCCGAGCGACAAACTGCACATCGGGCATTCCTATACCACCGTCGCGGCGGACGCCCTCGCACGCTTCAAACGCCAAACCGGCTACGACGTCATGTTCTTAACAGGCACCGACGAACACGGCCAGAAGATTGAACGCGTGGCAAAAAACGCGGGTATGGAGCCCAAGGCGTATGTGGACGGCATTGTGGACGGCATTCAAAAGCTCTGGAAGCTGATGGACATCAGCCACGACGATTTTATACGCACCACGGACGAGCGGCACGTCGCGACAGTCCAGAAGATTTTCAAAAAGCTCTATGATCAGGGCGATATTTATAAAGGCCATTACGAGGGCTGGTACTGCACGCCGTGCGAGGCCTACTGGCTCGAGCGTCAGCTTGTGGACGGCAAATGCCCGGACTGCGGCCGCCCCGTGGAGCTCGCGAAGGAAGAGGCATACTTCTTTAATATGAGCAAGTATGCCGACCGGCTGATACAGTACATCAACGACCATCCTGAGTTCATACAGCCCGAAAGCCGCCGCAACGAGATGCTCAACAACTTCCTGCTGCCGGGTCTTGAAGATCTTTGCGTGTCGCGTACATCGTTTAAGTGGGGCATTCCGGTCGATTTCGATCCGAATCACGTGGTGTATGTGTGGATCGACGCACTGTCAAATTATATTTCGGCGCTCGGATACCTTTCGGGTGATGATACATTGTTTAATAAATTCTGGCCCGCTGATGTGCATCTTGTCGGCAAGGAGATCATGCGGTTCCATACGATCATTTGGCCGATTCTGCTGATGGCGCTGGGTCTGCCGATACCTAAGCAGGTGTACGGCCACGGCTGGCTCATGCTCGAGGGCGGCAAGATGAGCAAATCAAAGGGCAACGTGGTGGACCCCGTGAAGCTGATTGACCGCTACGGCGTGGATGCCGTACGCTATTTTCTGCTGCGCGAGGTGCCGTTTGGCTCCGACGGGCTCTATTCGAGCGAAGCGCTGCTAACGCGCACCAACAGCGACCTCGCGAACGACCTTGGCAATCTGGTCTCGCGCACAGCCGCGATGATCGTTAAATACTTCGGCGGCGTGATACCGTCCGAATACGAAGCGACCGAGTTTGACGCCGATATCAGGGCACAGGGGTCGGCGCTGCACACGCAGGTGGAGCGGCACATGGACGAACTGCGCCTGCCCGAAGCGCTAATGGATATCTGGGGCTATATCGGCGCGCTCAATAAATACATCGATTTAACTGCGCCGTGGGTGCTCGCCAAGGATGAAGCGAACAAGGGAAAACTCGCGAGCGTGATGATTCATCTCGCGGAAGGGCTGCGCATCGTTTCGGTGCTGCTGATCCCGTTCCTCACGGATACCGCGAAACGCATACAGGCTATTCTCGGCATAAACGACGATGCGCTCGTGACATGGGAGAGCATCGCCGAATTCGGCCCCAAGGTTTTGGGCCTTCATGTGACGCAGACCGCGCCGCTGTTCCCGCGCATCGACATCAAAAAAGAGCTCGAAGCGCTCGAGGAGATCGCGGACAACCGCACGCTGCAAAAGCAAAAGAAGCTGCCCGCCAAGGAGCAAAAGGACGAGGCACCCGCGGGTATCATCACCTACGACGATTTCAAAAAGGTGCAGCTCAAGCTTGGCCTCGTGAAGCAGGCGGAAACTATTGAGGGCAGCGACAAGCTGCTTAAGCTGCAGGTGGAAATCGGCAGCGAAACACGCCAGATCGTTTCGGGCATCCGCAAGTGGTACAGCCCGGAGCAGATCACGGGCAAGACCGTGGTGGTGGTCGCGAACTTAAAACCCGCCAAGCTGTTCGGTGTGGAATCGCAGGGCATGCTGCTCGCCGCAGAGCAGGACGGCGACCTGAAGCTCGTCACGATTGACGGCAGCCTGCCGAGCGGTGCGGGCGTTTCTTGATGACGCTTTTTGATACGCACGCGCACCTGCTGAGCGAGCAATTTGACGAAGACAGAGCGGCGCTCATTGAGCGGCTGCCTTCACTCGGCATCATTGGGCTCATTGAAATCGGCACGACGACGGACGACAGCCGGGCCGCGGCTCAGCTCGCGGCGGATGTGGATTACATTTACGCGGCGGTCGGCGTGCATCCGCATGAGGCGAAGGACGCACCGGGCGATACTATTGAACAGCTCGCGAGGCTCGCGGCAAGCCCTAAGGTGGTGGCTGTCGGCGAGATCGGCCTTGACTACCATTACAACTTTTCTCCGAGAAACGTGCAGCAAGACGTGTTCTCGGCGCAGCTCGCGCTTGCGAAGCGCCTCGGCATGCCCGTGGCGATTCACATGCGCGAGGCCACGCA
>JAEZNC010000181.1 GCA_023441905.1 Bacillota bacterium
CAAAAATCCCCGATGACATATCTGCCTTCGGGGATCATGTTGACTACCTCATGAAGACTTTCGGCTACACGTTAAACTTGAACAGCGTCACATCGCCGTCGTTCATCACGTATTCCTTGCCTTCCTGGCGCACCAGCCCTTTGGCTTTTGCCGTCGCCATATCGCCGCAGGCTTTCAAATCGTCAAACGCCACAATCTCCGCGCGGATAAAGCCGCGCTCAAAATCGCTGTGAATTTTGCCCGCCGCGCCGGGTGCTTTGGTGCCGCGCACAATCGTCCACGCGCGCACTTCCTTTTCGCCCGCCGTCAGATAGCTAATGAGGTTTAAGAGCTTGTAGCTCTTTTGCACAAGTGCGTCGAGTCCGCTCTGCTTGATGCCGAGCTCCTCCAAAAACAGATGCCGCTCTTCGGCCGACAGCGACGATAGCTCTTCCTCAATCTTCGCGCAGATCACCATCACCTCCGCACCCTGCGTTTTGGCCATCTCAACGAGAGCCGCTACCTGCGGGCTCGCGTACGGGTCGCTTTGTGTGGCATCTTCTTCTGATATGTTCGCCGCGTACAGCATCGGCTTGTCGGTCAGCAAAAACAGTTCGCCGACCAGCGCGCGCTGCGCGTCGTCAAGGTCCATGCCCGTGACGAATATGCCCTTTTCGAGGTTTTCTTTGACGAACCGAAGCGTCTCGCATTCAATCGCGTATTTCTTATCGCCCGATTTGATCATCTTTTCGCTGCGTGTCAGGCGTTTTTCCACCGTTTCGATATCGGCGAATATCAGCTCGAAATTGATCGTTTCGGCGTCGCGCGCGCTGCCGATGCTGCCGTCCACGTGCGTCACATCGTCGTCCTCAAAGCAGCGCACCACGTGGAGTATCGCATCCACCTCGCGTATGTGTGCAAGGAATTTGTTGCCGAGGCCTTCGCCGCGGCTCGCGCCCTTCACGAGCCCCGCAATATCCACAAACTCGATCACCGCAGGCGTGAACTTGGCCGGATGATAAAGTTCCGCGAGAAAGTCCATGCGCGCATCCGGCACCGATACAACCCCCACGTTGGGGTCGATCGTGCAGAAAGGATAGTTTTCGCTCGCTGCGCCCGCGCCCGTCAGCGCGTTGAACAGCGACGATTTGCCCACGTTGGGCAGCCCGACAATACCGAGTTTCATGCGTACCTCTTTATATCATAGATTCACGCTATTATAGCGCGGGACAGGGGGAAAAGCAATAACGGCAGCTCCGCAGAAGGCCGAGTCAGCCGGACATGCTCATGATTGAAGGCTTTGGGCGCACTAAACCGAAAATACCGCGCAATTCGGTATATTTTTGCGGTTGTGAATGCCGCCAAATGGGTGTAAAATTATCAATTAGAGATTTTCAATATGGGGCAATTGGGAGGCAGACGTGTCAAAGACGATACAAGAGATAAACGAAAAACTCGCAAAAGGCAAAGCCGTGGTATTTACTGCCGAGGAAGCGGTGCAGATGGCCAAAGAGCAGGGCGTTGCCGCATGCGCAAAGAAGATTGATGTGGTGACGGCGGCGACGTTCGGCGCGATGTGCTCGTCGGGCGCGATGCTCAACTTCGGGCACAGCGAGCCACCCATCCGCATGGCGGAAATCACGCTGAACGGCGTGGAAGCTTACGGCGGCCTCGCGGCTGTGGATACGTTTATCGGCGCGACGCAGCCGGGCAAGCATACCGGCATTGAATACGGCGGCGCGCATGTGATTGAAGATTTAATCGCGGGCAAAGAGGTGGAGCTGATTGCGCGCTCGGGCGGTACAGATTGCTATACGCGTACCGATATTAAAACGAACATATCGCTCAAAGATATGAACCAGGCGTATCTGTTCAATCCGCGCAACGCGTACCAGAACTATTCGGCGGCGACCAACTCGACAAAAAAGACAAAGCGCACATAAATGGGTACGCTGCTGCCCAGCATGGGCAATGTGACCTACACAACAGCGGGCGAGCTCTCGCCGCTGCTTAAGGACCCGACGCTGCGCACCATCGGCATCGGCACACGCATATTGCTTTGCGGCGGCGAAGGATTTGTGGTGTTTGAAGGCACGCAGGCTGTGAACAAAGCGGCCACACTCCCTAACGGCGACAGGCATTATGCGGGTTATACGCTGGCGGTGATGGGCGATTTAAAAGGCATGAAGAGCGAATACATCAAGGCGGCCACGTTCGACGGTTACGGGGTGTCGCTCTATGTGGGCATCGGCGTGCCGATTCCCGTGATCGACGAGGATATGATGGCCGATCTTGCGGTGCCCAACGACAAGCTTTACACTTATGTGTACGATTACGGCCACAGCACGCGCTCGCGCGAGGAACTCAAGCTCGTGAGTTATGCGGAGCTGCGTTCCGGCCAGGTTGAAATCAACGGCAAGAAGATACGGACAGCGCCGCTTTCGAGCCTTTTGAAGGCGCGTAAAATTGCGGGCGAGCTTAAGGAAAAGCTGCTTGACGGCAGCTTCGAGATGACGCAGCCTGCGGCCGCTCTGCCGTACAGGAAAAGCCTTAACGCTTTAAACATAAAAGGAGAAAAGTGACGTGGAAAACACCATGAAAATAGGGCTGACGTTTCCGCCCGAAAAAACCGACAAACCCATTGTCACCAATCTCGTGAAATATGGGCTGACGTTTAACATATTACGGGCGGCGATTTCGCCGGGAAAAACGGGCAACATTATACTCGAGATATCCGGCAGCGACGAAAACCTGCAGAAGAGCCTTGATTATATAACGGGTGAGGGTATTGAAGTCAAGGTATACACCGACAGCGTGATCCGCTACGAGGATAAATGCATGCACTGCGGTGCCTGCACCTCCGTGTGTCCGTCCGGTGCGCTTGTGATGAACAAAAAGACATGGGAGCTCGAGTTTACCATGGACAAATGCCTGCTGTGCGGGCACTGCGTGAAGGCGTGTCCCGCCCGCGCGATTAAAAGCTTTGACGACGCGCAGCTCTGATACGGGCCGGCCGGATTACTCCAACAGAGACGAATACCGGCGGCTCATCGCATCAGGTTTGCCCTGTTTTCATGTTCAGCATTTGGAAACAGAGCTTTTTATCTGTGCGGATCGTCTGCTTGATGACGCTGCGGCGTGTGCGGTCAAACATCTGCGCGCGCAGCTTGATGCGTACATTGCGGCGAATCCGCTTTTTTTGACCAGTTTAGAGCCTGTTGATCCGGCGGCGGACGCGCCGGTAGCCGTGAAGGCGATGTGCCGCGCGGGCGCAGCGGCAGGCGTCGGCCCGATGGCGGCGGTCGCGGGCGCTTTTTCCGAGTATGTCGGGCGATATATTTTAAAACAATCCAAGCAGGTCATCGTGGAAAACGGCGGTGATATCTTTCTTAAAACCTTTGAGCCCACCACGGTCGCGGTGTATGCGGGACACAGCCCCTTAAGTCTCAAAATCGGTATCATCGTCGATTCCCGGGAAATGCCCATGTCCGTCTGCACATCATCGGGCACGGTCGGGCCGTCCCTGAGCTTTGGCAGAGCGGACGCGGCAGTTGTGGTGTCGCCGGATGCGTGCGTTGCGGACGCATGTGCCACGCGGCTCGGCAATGAGGTGAAAACCGCGGCAGATGTGGAGAGGGCGCTTGAGCTGATTATGCGCGTGCCGGGTGTGACCGGCGCGATGGCGGTTATCGGCGAGGTCTGCGGTGCGGCGGGCAGTATACGTCTTCAAACGCTCGGCTGATAAACTATCTATTTCCTTGGTATACCGTAAAAATGGCGGTGGGTGGAAAATGTCAGGGGGGTATGAACATGAAAAGCATGATGCGCGGACACGAGAGGCGGCGCAGGCGGCGCGTGATTGTTGTGATCATCGCGGTGGCGGTGCCGGTGCTTGCGGCGGGCACATGGCTGCTTTTTTTCAGCGGTGGCGGCAAACTGGAGGTAATAAACGCGCCCGGTGTATCCGCGGCGGCCACGGCTGAACCGGAAGCAACACCGGCAGAATCCGTGCTGGGCGTGTCGACAGCTGAGGCCGCGCCGCAGGGCACGGCCGTCCAAGATGACTGGCGGCTGCTGCTGATCAACGCGCAGAACAGTCTGCCCGACGGCTTTGCGGTGACGCTGACGCAGCTGAAAAACGGACAAGCCGTTGATGAAAGGTGCTATCCCGATCTTCAGCAGATGATGGACGACTGCCGTGCGGCAGGGTGTGAGCCGCTGATTTGCTCGTCGTACCGGTCTCAGGAGAGGCAGCAGGAACTGTTTGACAACAAGGTGAACAAGCTTGTTGAACAAGGGCTCACGAAGGATGAGGCTAAGGCACAGGCAGCCGAAGTGATTGCTATTCCGGGGCACAGTGAGCATCAAACGGGGCTGGCCGTTGATATCGTGGATATAAACAATCAAAACATGGACGAGACTCAGGAAGATACGCCCACGCAGCAGTGGATGATGGCAAACAGCTGGCGGTACGGTTTCATCTTCCGGTACCCCGCAGACAAAACCGACATCACGGGCATCTCGTTTGAGTCTTGGCATTACCGCTATGTGGGCAAAGAGGCGGCGCAGGCTATTCACGAACAGGGGCTTTGCCTCGAAGAGTATCTGAAACAGCCCGTATAAGCTGATCAAAAAGGCGGTGCCATTGATTTTTTGAGTTTTTCGATGTAGAATAGACATTCAGATGATATTGGATATACGTGATGAGTATCATAATTATATAGAAGAAGCGGCAGCAACGATTCGCAGCGGCGCTCTTGTCGGCATGCCGACCGAAACAGTATACGGTCTTGCGGCCAACGCGTTAGATGAAAACGCCGTGGCGGCCATATTCATAATGAAGGGCCGACCGCAGGACAACCCGCTGATTGTTCATGTGGACAGCATGCCGATGGCGCGCGGGCTGGGAGAGTTCAATGAAAATGCGCTGATGCTTGCGGCTCATTTCTGGCCGGGACCGCTGACCATGGTGGTGAAAAGCTTAGGGTTGGTGCCCGCTTCGGTCAGCGCGGGGCTGAATACAGTGGGATTGCGTATGCCGGATTGCGACGCGGCGCTGAGCCTGATATCGGCCTGCGGCGTGCCCATTGCGGCGCCCAGTGCGAATAAATCGGGCAGCCCGAGCCCCACGACGGCAGCGCATGTCGCGGCGGATTTCGGGGATGGTCTGATGATTCTCGATGCGGGAGAATGCCGCATCGGCCTCGAATCCACAGTGATCGATATGACGCGCGAAATACCCGTGATACTGCGCCCCGGCGCGGTGACACAGCAGATGATAGAAAGCTGCATCGGCCGGACCGATTGCGCGGCGGCTTTTGAGCCGTTTGACGGCGACAAGCCGGCGGCACCCGGCATGAAATACCGCCATTACGCCCCCAAGGCGGATGTGACGGTGGTGGAGGGGCATAGCGCTTCGGTGACCGAGGCAATCAAATATCTCTACGACAAGGATATAAAAAAGGGCGAAAAGCCGCTGATTCTTGCCGCAAGGGAAAACAAAAAGTATTACGGACGTCGGGATTTAAACGAAACAGGCAGCATTAAGGACGCGGGTGAAGCCGCTAAAAACATATACGCGCTGCTAAGGCGAGCCGACGACGAGGGCTTTTCAAAGATTTACTTTGAGGCCGTCCCCAAAACAGGAATCGGGTTTGCCGTGATGAACAGGGTTTACAAAGCGGCAGCATATAATATCGTAAAAGTTTAGGAGGGTTTATAAATCAATGAACGTTCTTTTTGTGTGTACGGGCAATACATGCAGAAGCCCCATGGCGGAAGAACTGGCGGACGACTCAGTAGGC
>JAEZNC010000183.1 GCA_023441905.1 Bacillota bacterium
AGAAAACATACATCGCCTTGGCCGCGTCAATAGCGCTGCCGCCGCCGATGGCCACGATGACATCCGGGCCGAAGGCGAGCATCTGTTCCTTGCCGCTCATCACTGTCTCAACCGAAGGGTCGGGCTCTACGTCCACGAAGGCATCAACCTCCATGCCGCACTCCCGGAGGATGTCCGTCAGCTTGGCCAGTTGCCCGATCTTGGGAATGACACCACCCGTCACGATGAACGCGCGTTTGTATCCTTTAAGCTGTTTAAGCTCCCTCATGCTGCCCTTGCCAAAAAAGATGTCCCTTGGAATTGTAAACCTGTTCATCGATTTCCTCTTATCAATCAGCATATCCTGCGATATGCCGTAAAATATTTTTATAAACTCTATCATACGGCAGGGACAATTACAACCGCCGAATCCGGTAGAAATAGCCGCTGCGGCGCAAGTATTGCATTATATATTGTTTCACAATCACTATTTGATGATTAATTGAGGGAATACTCCTTAAAGGTGATATCAAAGAGCCAGTTTCTTTATCCTGTATAACCTTTATTCGAATGATAAGTACTACTACCCCTTGTCATAGTACCCGTTGCCACACACATAGAATTCATCACCGTTATGAAAATCGTTCATAGAGGTGTCAAAACGCCGACGCGGATAATGCGCTGATTCATATCTATATCGGTTTGAAAAACGAGATTTAAACGCCCTCCGTCAACTGACGCAAGGGCACCGCGAATGATAGCCCCCTGACGACTACCCTTTCAGGGTGGATTGGGGGCTGTCACCGACAGGTGACTGGGGAAGTCTCATTCGCCGAAGCGTTATATACGAGCGTTCTTTCTGGTATTCATGAACTGCTGTTATGCGTCAACATGCTTTAAAAACGCCCCAAGCTCTACGTTAAACGCATCGGGATTATCAATGTTGGCACAATGCCCCGCATCCTTAATCACGGTATAGCGCGAGCCCGGTTCTAACTCAAACAGCCTTTGCCCTGCCTCCAGCGCGAGCGGCGTATCGTGCTCGCCGCACAAGATGAGCAGCGGATAAGAGACGGGCGCAGCAATATCCGTAAAGAAACGCTCCATGCCGCCCATATACATAAACGACCGCCGCGAAAAGCCGCTGATCGCCTGCACAAATAGCTCTCTGCTCTCTTGCGAATAGATCACGGTGTCCACCACATGCGCCTTGAATTTCTTCATAGATATCAGCATATAAAAGAGCCATTTAAATATCGCTTTGCGCTGTTCTTTTCGTATGTGCTTGTTGTCCTTGTGTATCGAATATCCGCCGACGATGGTGACGGACAAAACACGCTCAGGAAACGCAGCGGCCACGGCTTGGGCCACAATGGACCCCAGCGATACCCCCACCATGTGCGCTTTTTTAACACCAGCTGCATCGAGTATGCACGCAATGATATCCGGCATACGCCCATGGTCACCTTCTCTTTACGCGGCTGGCTTTTGCCATGCGCCACCATGTCCACGGTAATCACGTAATAATTCTTCTCAAAATACGCAATCTGATGCGTAAACATGGTATGGTCACCGAATGCAGGGTGTAAAAACACAATGGCGGGCTTATCGATACTGCCCGACACCGTGTAGAAAACCTCCATATCCTTATACAATAGCGATTTGTTCATGCTTCTTTCTCCATTTCTTGATACAGCTCGCGCAGCCAGTCCAGCATGGACGCAAGCTGATGAATGCCGAGTGAGAGCGTTTTAAGCTGATAGCTTGCCACAGCTTCAAACGAGGGCGGATAGACTGATTTGCTGTATCCCTCGTCGGCCTTACGATATTCCGCCAGCAGCTTTTCATTAAAATCCATCGCTGATTTAACAACTTTCTTTCTTTCATCCGGTTTTAGCAGACCAAGAAAGAACAGCCGTGTGCTCAGCTCCGCGTCAAACTTTGTAACGTTCTCATCGCAGGTATCGGTCAGCATCCAGTCCTCAAACGCCTTTTTGCCCGCATCTGTGATGCGGTATATATTCTTTTTGCGCCCTGTCTCCTTGACTTCGACGGTAACCCACCCCTCACCCAGCAGCTTTTTAAGCGTGGCTTGAATGCTGCCGAGGCTCGGCTGATAGAACGGCGATACGCGCAGCTTCAGCGCTTTTAACATATCGTACTGTGTGCACGCACGCAGACACAGGAATCCGAGTAATACATAAACCATAACACAGCATCCTCTCGATACTATTATATTATACCTATTAGGTATATGCAAGTGAAAAGTTACAAAGTATGGTTTATGATCGCCCCGGCACAGGAAATGCGGAATTTCACTCGTTGCCACCCACATAATATTCATGTATACTGAAACAAATATTGGTATTATGGAGGTAACCCTATGCGCACAGCAGGTATGGTCATGGGTATCGTTGGCGGTGCCATCGCGCTATTATTCGCTATTTTGATCATCTTCGGCGGACTCACATTTATGAATCTGGGCATTTGGGACAGTTCATATGATTATGATTACGATTTTGACTCCGATCTGAACCTTGACTCGCTTGATGACTTGGAGGATCTCAATTTCAATTTTGATCTTGATGATTACGCTTCAGATAACATTGCTTATCGCAACGCTCAGGAAATGGGCTTCGCCTTTGCACGCACCATCGTGTTGGTGTTTGGCATCTTAACAGGCATTGCGGGCGTGCTCGGGCTCGTTGGTGGCCTCATCGTGAAGAAAAAGAACGTAGCCGCGGGTGTGCTTATGATCATCGCGGCGGTTTTAAGTTTCTTCAACATCATATCGATGGCGCTGTTCATACTGGGTGCCGTGTTCTCGCTGATGCGAGACCGCAGCAAGCAAGACTATGTGCCGCCGTATCCGATGCCGCCAAGCTATCCCTATCCGCAGCCGCCGCAGCAGAGCATTCCGCCGCAGAATCCGCCGGATAATCCGCAGCCGTAGCAGCAAAAAAGGACAACACTAAGGGACGCAATGCCGTCCCTTTTTCTTTCCCGTCAACGTTAAGAAACTTCCGATATTTGTTGTCATAAAAATGCAGTTCCTGTATACTGGTGTTAATATTGGTATATTTTTAGAGGGTTTTTATGCGAAAAGCAAGTATGATATTGGGAATTATCGGCGGCTCTATGGCATTGGCGCTATCCGCGCTGTTTATTGGCTACGACATATATTTGATGACTGTCTGGGGGAATGATGAAACAGCACTGCAAGGAGCCGCTTACACCGCCGCCATGATCGATATACTTTTGCCGGGTTTTATCGCTGCCACTGCGGGAATCCTCGGTCTTATCGGGGCCTTTATCGTGAAGAAAAAGCATATGACCTCGGGCGTGCTGATGATTATCGGAGCGGTGATATGTATTTATATTATGCTCCTTTTGCTCAGCTTTGTTTTCATTGTATCAATCGTTCCTCTTATCATCGCCAGCGTGTTTGCGCTGATGCCCGAACGCCCGGCTCAAGCACCACAGCAGCCTGCCCTGCCGCATATTCCGATGCAGGAACTGAAGCCATAACCAAAAACACACCAACACCAACCGGACGGTCGATCAAGAACCGTCCTTTTTTGTGCTCGTACACAAAACCGCTTTGTTGTCATGCCCGCCAAATTCATATATACTGGTACAAATATTGGTGCGGATGCAGAGAGTCACAGCTTTCGCTATGATATCGCTGCATTTGAAAAGGTGTAAATTTAACAACTTCAGATACAATTTCTTAGGAGGTTTCAGTATGGGCAGAGCTGTCAGAAATCTTGGTGTCACCGCCGGTGTGCTCACGCTTGCGCTATGCGCGGTGTTCATCGTTACCATTGTTCAATCACAAAAGGCATGGGGCATTGATCTGTTAATACCGGGCGTTATCGCTGCCGTTGCGGGCTACTGGGGCTTGTTGGCGCTTTCATCGCGAACAAAAAGCTTCTTGCCGCAGGCGTACTGATGATTATCGCCGCGGTGTTGTGCATCGCCAGAATCATCCTTGCGTTCAGTTTGTTCTATATCGTCTCGATCATCTTGTTTTCGCTGAGCGGCTTTTTCGCAATAATGGGCGCTTTTTTTGCTGAATCGCCGCTGTATAATAAGCTGCTTTCCCCGATACAGAGACAGCCAAAACAGCCGATGCCGCCGACGATGAAGCTTTAAATTCAACATTAGCACAAAGGGACGCAATGCCGTCCCTTTTAATTACACCAATAATCTGCTATCTGCACAGATATAAAAAAGGATCGGCATACCCGCTGGGGGCGGGGGCCGATCCCTGCAATTTCTGACGGGGCTTGGGCACCTGCGCACCTATCCCCCATTACTCTGCGACGATCTTTAGTTCTCCGTTTTCTGCATCCACCTTCACAAGCCCGCCGTCAATCAGCGCGCCGGATACGATCATGCGCCCCACCTGCGTCTCCACCACCTTTTGCAGATATCGCTTCACAGGCCGCGCGCCATAAACCGGCGTGTAGGATTTATCCACGATGACCTTTTTCGCCGCGTCCGTCACGCCAAGCTTGATATTGCGCTCATTCAGCCGCTTTTGTATCGCCGCCACCGCAAGGTCAATAATGCGGATGATATCATCCTGCTTAAGCGGCCTGAACATCACGATGTCGTCCACGCGGTTTAAAAATTCGGGACGGAAATGCCGCGATAAGTCTCCCATAACCTGTGTACGCGCGTCTTCGGAGAGGTTGCCCTCATTATCGATACCCGAGAGCAAATACTCGCTGCCGATGTTGCTCGTCATGATCACCACTGTGTTTTTAAAATCCACCGTGCGCCCTTGGCTGTCGGTCAGCCGACCGTCGTCGAGCAGCTGCAGCAGCACGTTAAACACGTCGTGATGCGCTTTCTCAATCTCATCGAACAAAATCACGCAGTACGGCTTTCTGCGCACGGCCTCGGTCAGCTGCCCTCCTTCGTCGTACCCCACGTACCCCGGAGGCGCGCCGATCAGCCTTGCCACCGCGTGCTTTTCCATATACTCAGACATATCGATGCGCACCATGTTCTCCTCGCTGTCAAACAGCGCCTCGGAAATCGCCCGCGCAAGCTCCGTTTTCCCCACG
>JAEZNC010000189.1 GCA_023441905.1 Bacillota bacterium
GCATTACCCCGGTTTTGTGTGGCCTGCCATCTCCCAACATACAGCGGCGGAATGCCGTTTTTTTATATCATTATTTGCAATTCCCATAATTTGAATATATGATAGCAATATACACCGACAAGGAGGATGTCAATGAAACTGAGACTGAAAACGGTGTTCGTTGTGGCATTAAGTCTGATGCTGGTTTTTCTGGCTGCCTGCGCGGCACCGTCGGCACCGATGCCGTCAGAATCGGCGGCTGCGCCCAGCGCCGAAGAACCAGACGTACAGAAGATTGGGCTGCCCGCGCGTATAAAAGAGCCGAATGTGCCGAAGTTTGTGTTTTTGTTTATCGGCGACGGCATGGCGTTTGCGCAGGTGAATGCGGCCCAGTTTTTCAAAGGCAGCAGCGACGGGCGCCAGCCCGCCATCGGCAGCTTGAGCTTTACGCAGTTTCCAGTGACCGGAGCAGCCACCACGTTTGATGAGACGTCGGTCTGCCCTGATTCAGCCTCAACGGCGACCGCGCTGTCCTGTGGTATCAAAACAAAAAGCGGCGTGATCGGCATGACGGGGGATAAAGAATCACCTGTCGAAAGCATCACCGAAATGCTTAAAAGCGACGGTATAAAGATCGGCATCGTATCGACGGTGTCTCTCAACAACGCGACGCCGGCGGCGTTTTATGCGCATGTGGGATCGAGAGGCGATTACCACGAAATTGCGATGCAGATGCCGGACAGCGGCGTGGATTATTTCGGCGGCGGCTCGTTGGTGAATCCGGCGGGGGCCAAGGGCGACGAACCGGATGTGTTTGAGCTGCTCACACAGAACGGTTACACCCTTGCTGATACCAAAGAGGAGATTGCGGCGCTTGATAGCAGTCTGGGAAAGGTATACGCGGTGAGCCCGGCGCTGCAGACCAAGGGCGCGATGCCTTTTGCGCTCGATGCGGCTCAAGATGACCTGAAACTTGCGGATTTTGTGCGCGCGGGAATACGCGTGCTTGATAACGACGACGGTTTTTTTATGGTCTGCGAATCCGGCATGATCGACTGGGCATGCCATGCCAACGACGCGGCAGCGGCAATTGCCGAGACGCTTGTGCTCGAGGAGGCCGTGTCGGCGGCGGTCAATTTCGCGCAGGCGCATCCTGACGAAACGCTGATCCTCGTGACGGGGGATCATGAGACGGGCGGTATGGCGCTCGGCTATGCGGGCACCGGTTACAACACGAATTATTCGCTGATTTCCGGGCAAACGGTCTCGTATTCGGCGTTTGATACGATTTTTGAGGATATGAAAAAGGAGAACCCGAATCTGCTGATGAGCGATGTGCTGCCCGTGATCAAGCAGTACTTCGGGCTCATTTCGCCCGATGACGCGGAGGCGGCTTTGGCGGAAAACGCGGCGCGCGTGCTGACCGCGGACGAATATGAAAAGCTCGCAGATGCGCTGGAGGCCTCGCTGAACGGGCAGCCGAACACGGCGGAGGCTCGGCTTCTGTACGGCGGCTACGAGCCGCTCACCGTCACGCTGACGCACTTGCTCAACAACAAGGCGGGCATCGGCTGGGCGTCGTACGTGCATACGGGCGGCCTTGTGCCCGTTTACGCGTATGGTGCGGGTGCGGAAGCGTTCAGCGGCTCATACGACAACACGGATATATTTAAAAAGCTTGCGGACGTCTGCGGGCTTGAAGCTGAGTAAAGCAGGGCGGCATCATCAGCAATCATAGAAAAAGCGGGAGACGGTATGCTTATTGAAAAAAATCAACATTTGAAAAATTGTCTTATCGGAAAAACGGTATTGATCACGGGGGCGGGCGGCGGCATCGGTTATGAAGCGGCCCGTGCGCTGGCCTTTATGGGCGCAAATGTGGTGATTGCCGAGATTGACGCTCAGAAGGCGGAGGACGCAGCGCGGCGCATCAACGACGAAAACCAAAGCGGCAGAGCGCTGGCTTATCCTGTTGATATCGCGGATGACAAGCAGGTTGAGGCGATGTACGGCTGCCTCAAAGAACGCTGCGGATTCGTGGACGTGGTTTTCAACAACGCAACTGTGACGCCGCTCGGGGCTGTGGACGAGGTGAGCATTGCCGATTGGGACAAAAGCTACACGGTAAACCTGCGCGGGCCTGTGATGCTTGCTCAGAAATTTCTGCCCGATATGAAAAAGCGCAATTCGGGTGTGATCGTATTCGTGCCGTCTTCGGGCGCTGCGCCGTATATGGGGGCGTACGAAACGTTTAAAACCGCGCAGGTGGAGGTGGCAAACACGCTGAGCGCCGAGCTCGAGGGCACCGGCATATACGTTTTTAGCATCGGGCCGGGTCTCGTGAAAACGAACACGGCGCAGCGTGCTATTGAGATAGTGGCCGCGCAGATGCAAATGAGTGTGGATGCGTTTTATGAGATGAACGACAAGCACATACTGGACGTTGAGTCTGCGGGCGCAGGGTTCGCGGTTGCGGTGGCGCAAGCTGAAAAATACGCGGGACAGGAGATCAGCTCGATACAGGTATTGCTTGCGGCGGGGCTGATGGAAGGCGAAGATGCCGGGGAGCCGGAAGCATGGACCTGTGCGGACGCTGCCGAACTTGAGGCACTGGTGAGAAACGTGATCAAAACATATAACGAGCAGTATCAGGGATGGCTGAGCCGCAACGTGTTTGAACGCCAGTGGGTGCTGCGCGATTTTAAAAAGGTGGTTAAGCAGGCGGCCGACGAATTCAAGTACGCGCTGGAAGGCACGGCGGCGCTGTTCAGCCCGGAAGGGCTCGCGCAGCTGCGCAAGCAAAAGGATTTGTTTGCCCGCCTGAAGAGTTATTATGAGCACCAGTACGATATGCTTCAGGGGTTTGAAAAGAACGCGGCCAGGCTGGAGGAAAATTCGCGTATCATGCGGGGCTGGATTGATGAGCTGTCGCGCGTTATGGCGCTGCTGTGAGTTATTCTTCACCGAAAGAAGGGGATCTTTTTGAAGTTTGCGTTTATTGTATACGATGGGCTCACGCTGATCGATTTCGCGGGCGTTTACGACCCGGTGACGCGCCTCAAGACGATGGGATTTTTGGAGACGTTCGAATACAGCGTGTGCGCGATGAAGCCGACGGTACGCACAATTGAGGGGCTGCAGATTTCCGTGGATCAGGTGGAAGGCCGGCTGGGCGGCTATGACTATATTTTCATACCGGGCGGCAACGGCGTCTCTGCGCTGCTCGGCGACATGGCGTTTATGCGCTGGATCAAAAGCGCGGCATCACATACCGTGATGACGGCGGTATGCGGAGGAACGCTCGTGCTTGGCGTGGCGGGATTTCTGAAGGAAAAGCGGGCCACCACGCACCCGTCGCTGATGCAGTACCTTGCCCGTTTTACAGAGCAGCCTAGCGAGGATCGCATTGTGGATGAACGCAGCGTCATCACGGCGCGGGGCGTGACGTCCGCGATCGATTTGGGGCTGTATCTCTGTGAAAAGATCGCGGGCAAAGAGGTGCGAAAGAAGATACAAACGCAGATGGATTACAGCGCGTATTGCTGTGAGT
>JAEZNC010000197.1 GCA_023441905.1 Bacillota bacterium
GCCAAATATGACCGAGTGTGGCAAAGTGAACAAATAGAGGTTGCCGTGGATGATAAGGGCGTGCTTTGGCTCAGATGGTACCGTCCCTGTACTATTGGGGAAACGATAAATACCAACGTGCAGCTAAAGAGTTTCGAAGAGATTCAAGACATTTTCAGAAAGCAGATGTTTTACGAGCGGGTATGGAGCGTCCCGGGTATCAAAGAAAGCAATATTACAATAAAGCGGGCCGTTCTTGGTTTGGTGCGCGTACGCATGGAGGAAGAGCGATATGTGTATATGCCGGTATGGGATTTCATCGGCGAATGGCAGACCGACGCAGACACTGTGAAGAATCTTAGCTTTCTGACGCTGAACGCCGTGGACGGCAGCGTCATTAACAGAGAACTGGGGTATTAAGCAACATAGCTGATGATGTGTGGCACCGCATCCGGCGCTGCGTGCCGCCTTCTCCTTCAAGGACAAGGCTTCTATACCCAAAAAAGGCTCCTTTCATAAGGAGGCGTTCTGCGTCCAAAAGTAAACACTTAAAAACAGAACGACACGGAGGTCGTTCACTACTGTGCATCGTGCTGTAGGTACGGCATCCCTGACGCGTCATCCAATTTGGCCAATGACGGAATGAGTAGCCGAGCGTCCCGGAGGCCAACCCCTACCATCCCCCAAAAGGCTCCTCAAAAGGAGGCATAGTGCGCCCAAGTAAATACTTAAACACAGAAAAGAGCGGCACTCGCAAACGCCGCTCTTGATAATGCTTATGTATGAACATTCTTTATGCGCGTTCCATGTACTCGCCCGTACGCGTGTCCACGCGGATTCTGTCGCCCTGATTCACGAACAGCGGCACCATGATCTTTGCGCCCGTTTCGAGAATGGCCGGTTTGTTGCCCGATGTGGCGGTGTCGCCCTTGAAGCCGGGGTCAGTCTCAGCAATCTCGAGCTCCACAAAGTTCGGCGGTTCCACCGAGAACGCCACACCCTTGAAGAACTTGATCGTGACAGGCATGTTCTCTTTGATATAGTTGAGCGCATCTTCCACTTGGCCGTGGTTTAAGGGCAGCTGCTCGTACGACTCGTTGTCCATAAAATAATACAGCTCGCCGTCGCTGTACAGGTATTCCATCGTCTTTGTCTCTACATGGGCTTTGGGGAACTTCTCGGACGGGTTGAATGTCTTTTCCAATACGCTTCCGGTCATGATGTTCTTGATTTTGGTGCGCACAAATGCGGCGCCCTTTCCGGGTTTAACGTGTTGGAAATCCACTATGACCCAAACCTGACCGTCAATCTCGATTGTCAGGCCTTTTCTGAAATCTCCGGCTGAAACCATGTTTACCTCCAAGTAAATTATAGGATTATCATATCACGCGGCGCTGCCGTCAGATTGACACTGCCGCCGTCCTTTATGACACACAAGTCTTCAATGCGCACACCGAACCGGCCCTTTAAATAAATTCCCGGCTCCACTGTCACCACCATGCCGTCCGCAAGCGTATCCGATGATATCTCATTGAGCGTCGGCGCTTCGTGAATAAACAACCCCACGCCGTGCCCGAGCCCGTGGCCGAACGCCTCGGCATACCCATGCTGCGCAATGTGGCTGCGCGCCGCCGTATCCGCGTCGCGCGCCGCGACACCATCCGCCAGCATTTGCAGTGCAATATCGCCCGCACACTTCACTATATCATATACTTTTTGCTGCTCTTTGTCTATATCCAAAATGCCCACTGTGCGCGTAAAATCGCTGCAATAACCCTCGAACCGACAGCCGTAATCCATCGTCACAAGGTCGCCGGGCTCGATGCGGCGATTTGTGGGTGTGGCGTGCGGCAGGCTCGAATTCTCTCCCGATGCCACAATCGGCGCAAACGCGCTGTCCGCGCCGTTTTTGTTCATATAGTAGACGATTTCGGCCTTGATATCCATCTCGGTGATACCCGGGCGCAGCAGCCCGCACAGATTCGAAAACAGCGCGTCGTTATGGCGCGCGCCCTTAGCAATCAGCGCAAGCTCCGTTTCATCCTTCACGATACGCTGCATCTTGATACCGTCTGATATATCAACGACAGCATCTTCGCTGATGTGCGCCAAATAGTCTCTATAGGCCGTATACGAAACGCCCGAGAGGTCAATGCCAATACGTCTGCCGCATGCTTTGGCGCGCTCGAATATCGCCGCAAGACGCGCGGGGCTTTTCGTCTCAATCACGGTGAAATCCGTTTCATTTTCTGCCTGCTCGGTATAGCGCGCGTCCGTAAACAGGTATTTTTCGGTTGGTGTGATCAGCAGCTGGCTGCTCGATCCCGAAAAGCCCGAATAATACCGGATGTTCTCGTCCGTCGTGATCAGCGCGGCATCCGACTTGCTTTGCGCCATGATCTCCCGCAGCTTGGCTATCCTCATCCCTTTGCCCTCGTTTCCATATAGATGCGCTTCATCTCCACCGCATCCTCAGCCATCGTCCCGCGCGATTCGCATATCAGAGTGGGTTCAAGGCCGCGTTTGACAATCTGAGCGGCAAACGGCTCAAAGTCCGGGCCGTATTTCGTTTCCGCGAACGTGCGATGCATCTTCTCCCCCGCAGCCGTGTATTCGATACGGGCAAAATGCACATGGAAACGTTTGGCGCGCTCACCGCCAAGGCCCAGTTCGAGCTTGTCCAGCACAGCCGCGAAATCCGCCTCCGAATTGAGAGCGCCGCGGCCCCGCGCATGCAGATGCGCAAAATCGATCGCGGGCACGAGCCGTTCGTCCATTCTGCACAGCTCGATCACTTCATCGAGATCCCCGATCTGTTTTATTCTGCCCATCGTTTCGGGACATATTTCGATATCAAAAATACCCGCTTCATCGAGCCCGTCAAGAATATCCTGCAAAGCGTTTTTGGCGCGTTCAAGGGCCTCATCGGCCTTGAGCCTGCCCAGCGAGCCCGCGTGAAACACCACGCGTTTCGCACCCATCCAACGCGCAGCGGTCACCGACTGCAGGAAATAACGCGCGTTGCCTTCCTGTTTTTGCGGCTCATCCGTCGCGAGGTTGATATAGTAAGGCGCGTGCACGCTCAGTTTCACACCGTAAAGCGACGCTTTCTCGGCGATTTTTTCTGCGGCAGCCTGCCCGATGCGCACCCCGCGCCCAAATGAATATTCAAAAGCGTTCAGCCCCATATTGTACAGCCATTCAAACGCCTCATAGGTGTTCTTATGGCCCTGTTCATAAAAGCTGTCCGAGTTGCCTGAAGGCCCAAAATAAATCATACGTCCATATTACGCATTGTTTTCCTCAAAGTCCAGAGTTTTTCGATAGCTCCTCTGCCAGCTTTGCAATGGCCTTGCTTTCGATGCGCGATACATACGAGCGTGATATGCCCGTTTTGTAAGCAATTTCGCGCTGCGTCTGAGGCCGCATCCCCCCCAATCCGTAACGCATCTCGATCACGGCCTTCTCGCGCCTCGTGAGGCACTTGCCGAGC
>JAEZNC010000061.1 GCA_023441905.1 Bacillota bacterium
TGCGATGATCAAAATGTTAGAATAATGGCGGATATGATGGCAGTAGGAGAATCAAACGATGAATATAGACAAGCTTAAAGACGCACAGCGGCGGTTTCTGGCGCAGTACCCCGGCGGATTTTCCAATCCGCAAATGCTGGAGATCGCGAAGAAACACCGTGCTGAGAAAATGAGAAAACTGGCGCAGGAAAGCTTCTCAATTGGTCAGTTTGACGATCCAAATGGCATTGTCGCGTCTATGGCCAAAATCATCGGCCAGTCCTCCATGATCTCTGTTTTTGAAAAACCCAAGTTCAGAGATTTTGCCAAAATCATAAGCGACGGCGAAAAAGTGCATCTCGCGCACGGGCTCAGAGAATTCCTTCACGGCAATCAGGAAATCGGCTTTAAGCTGATGACGGAGCTGCTTGCCTCATACAAGCTCGCCAAATGGCCGCTGCTCACGATCTGCCCCGTCTATTACCGCCCGAATGAGGAGGCATTTATTAAGCCCACCACCGTAAAAAGCATCATTGCCTATTTTGAGCTGGAGGGGCTGCGGTATAACCCCAAGCCCAGCTTTGAATTCTATCACGCATACAGGGAGCAGCTTGTGCGCATGAAAAAGCTTGTGGATATCTCTTTACAAGCAGACAACGCCGCATTCAGCGCTTTTTTGATGCTCACCGCGAATGGACTGAACGAAACTGGCTACGGCGAGCCGGATTTCTTCCGCTGATCGATTTGATGCGCAATACGCGTTTAACCGTTCCGATCACCCGAGCCGCGCCTTTTTATCGCCGAATATTCGGGCCCCCTCATTTTAATAAGGCTTGCGAGACGCGCTTGACTTTGTGCCGTCTGCCATGATATCGTGCAACATCGCCGAAACGATCTGTCTTAATAATCAACATGAATCCTTCGCCCAGCCGCGCTGCTTCGTCTCGGGCACAAACGACAGCTTTTCTCATTTATGATCGATCTGCTGTCGGTTCTCGCATAGGACCTTGTATTTCCTTTTCGCTTCGCTGAAAAAACAAATACACAATGTCTCAAAAAACAGCTTTGCTCTTTTGCATTTAACCATATGCCGTTTATATTTCCGGCATCGGGGCATAACAGTATTGATTATTTTACCACACAGAAATCATCAGCAGAAAGGATATCAGATTATGAATCCGGGTCAGCAGCAATTTTACACCTTCATTATGGAGCGTGTGAGGGACGAGAAAAAAGAAGAAGCCAAGACGCTGCTTGAGGACAGCCTTGCAAGGCAAACCGACGGCACATTTAGCAGGGCTTATCTTCATGATATCATGCCGAATTTTACGGACATCGTCAATCCCGAAGCGATTGAGGATGTCAAGGCGGCCATGAGTCAATTCGCAACAAAATGATAAGATGACGTTTTAACTGCCAGCCTTGTTATCAAAAAAACGAGGCATTTTTAATGCCGCCCTCACAGTGTAACTGCCGGGCTCAAAAAATAAGAATTGAGAGAATAATGAAGAACAGTATAAAAACACCCAGAGCGATATTCTTTTTAATACTGCTGAAGCTTTTTTCTTCATGAGCCAGTTCGTCCTCGGGTACCACAGGGGCTTTGAGCGATTCTAATATTTCCCGAGCTGTATTATAATCGTTCGCGCTCACATACAGGCAGCTGCCCAAATAGCTGCTGCCGTGTATGATTTGCAGATAATCACTCACATCCTTTGCGATGATGCGGTAAGGAATGCGGGCATCTTCCAGCATGGATGTCACGTATGACAAATCAACAACATCGTTGAAGTTTGCCAAAAAGCGTTCATCCGCGTCATCATCGTATTGGGCGATGACGTCTCTTTTCTTGTGTTTTGATTCTGTCTGAGGGCTATTTTCCAGAACTGGTTCTTCTAATGGTGCTCCGCAGTCTGCACATGTTGTAAAACCGTCGCGGTATTCCGTTTTGCATTTCGGACAGATGAGCATTTGCTTACCCCTCCTCAACACTTTATTGACTATTATACCATTCTTATGTAAACAATCACAATATCACTTGATTAACAGTTGGCTGATAGCTAAATAGAAAACAAACTGATTGAAATAATGATGAATTGATGAACCGACGCTGTGTTCCGTAAGGAGAGCGAAATCAAGGAACAGCAATGCAATCTTAGAGAGTTATTAGATGCTGTCGCTCACAGGCGGCTGATGTTGGCGCGTTAGGATATTTGGGTATAGGCAAAATGCCTCATTCGGTGTTTCGTTCTGTTGAGAGTTATACAAAAGGGACGCCATTTTGCGGCGTCCCCCGTATAGTCTTTATTCTTCTTCGACTTCTTTCTTATGAGCGGCGATGACTTTCTCAGCCAGATTGCCCGGCAGCTCGTCGTAACGTTCAAACGTCATATCAAACTTGCCGCGCGCCTGCGTCATCGACCGCAAATCGGTTGCGTACTTAAACACTTCGGCCAGCGGCACCTCCGCGACGACCTCTTGATTGCCGCCCGTGACCGGGTTCATTCCGAGGATGCGGCCACGGCGTCTGTTGATATCACCGATGATATCGCCCATGTACTCGTCGGGGATATTGACCACAAGCTTGTAGATGGGTTCGAGCAACACCGGATTCGCTTCCGCGCACGCTTTTTTATAAGCAAGGCTTGCCGCCACCTTAAACGCCATTTCAGACGAATCCACCGGATGATAGGAACCGAATACCAGCGAAGCGCGAATGTTGACCATTGGGAAGCCCGCGAGCACGCCGCGTACAAGGCTTTCCCTGAGGCCCTTTTCCACGGCCGGAATATAGTTGCGCGGTACCACGCCGCCCACAATCTGATCGACGAATTCAAAGTTCTCTGTGGAATCGTACAGCGGTTCGAACTCGATCACCACATCGCCGAACTGGCCGTGACCGCCCGACTGCTTCTTGTGGCGGCCTTGAGCTTTCACTTTTTTCTTTATCGTTTCACGGTAAGGAATCTGCGGATCAGAAAGCTGCGCTTCCACACCGAATTTATTCTGAAGTTTCTTGCAGATAACCTCAAGGTGCAGCTCGCCAAGGCCGCTGACCAGCGTGTCAGACGTTTCAGTTTGCTTGATCACCTTAAATGTCGGGTCTTCTTCTTCGAGACGGTGCAGTCCCGCAAACACCTTTTCTTCGTCGCCCTGTTTCTTGGCGGAAACCGCAAGAGTAATGCACGGCTTCGGGAACACGATATCGGGGAACACCACAGAGTTCGATTCGTCGCAAAGCGTGTGGCCCGTATCGGTGTGCTGCAGCTTGGCCAGCGCACCGATGTCGCCCGCTGTCAGCTTATCCACGCCGATCTGCTTTTTGCCCTGCATCACATAAATCTGCCCGAATTTTTCGGATTTGCCGATGTTGGCATTCTTGATGGCCTGCCCTGCGCTAAGCTCGCCGCCAAGGATTTTGAAGACGGACAGTTTGCCCACAAACGGGTCTGCCACAGACTTATAAACCTGCGCGGCGAAGGGCTGCTTTGAATCGGCTGTGAATGTGACTTCTTCGCCTTTTGCGTTCTTGCCCTTGATATTAATGGCTTTGTCCGGCGAGGGCATAAATGCCACGATATTATCAAGAAGCAAAGAGATGCCAAGATTCGGAGCCGCAGCGCCGATGAAAACAGGCACCACATCGCCCGCATCGATACCGACTTTAAGGCCTTTAATGATGTCGTCCTTGCTGAGTTCTTCGCCCGCAAAGAATTTCTCCATCAGAGTTTCATCGTTTTCGGCAGCGTTTTCTATAATCGACTCTCTGATCTCGCTGGCCTTATCCTTCAAATCGGCCGGCACATCAATGTTCTTCACCTTTTTGCCGTCAAATTCGTAGGCTTTCATGTCCACAACGTCGAGAATGCCTTTGAAACTAAGGCCCTGACCGATAGGCAGCTGCATCGGGGTGATGCGTGTGCCGAATTTATTCTTGAGGCTTTCCAGTGCCTTGTCAAAATCTACGTTTTCCTTGTCCATCTGGTTAATAAAAAATGCTTTGGAGATTCCGGCATCGGTGCTGGCTTCCCAAGCTTTTTCAGCGCCCACCGTGAGACCCGAAAGCCCGTTCACAAGTATCAGCGAACTATCTGCAAGATAGTAACCCGACGTAGCGTCGCCAATAAAATCAAAATATCCCGGTGTATCAATGATGTTGACTTTTGCACCGTTCCATTCTACGGGCGCGATAGCAGAGCTTAATGAGATATGGCGTTTTGTTTCCTCGGGATCAAAATCCATCACCGTGTTGCCGTCTTCCGTTTTGCCCTGTCTGTCGATTGCACCGCTGCAATAAAGCATGGCTTCTGCCAAAGTTGTTTTTCCTTCACCGCCATGCCCCACGAGTGTGATGTTTCTTATGTCGCCCGTTCCGTAAAATTTCATATATATCCTCCAACATTTCACTTCCGGCATTACTTTTTGCCATGCCGTTTTTATCGTGTTTAAAAGTAATTCTATCAGAAAGGACGGCAAAAATAAATAGAAATTTAAATTCCGCACTGGAAATTCATTATGATTTATGTGATAATATCGGCATAAATGAATCAAGGAGTATAGAATGGATATAGAAAAGAAGAAATTTACCGATATGCAACTGCGTATATTTCAAATAATCGCAGGTATCGTATCTGCCGCGGCGCTGTTTTTGGCTATCTACCTGCCCACTTATTTTAAGCTTGAACAAGATAACCTCCTGAACTATACATTTGTTGTTGTCTTTTTGATTGTGACGATGGGCAGACGATCCATTGAAAATAAATACCGTTTAAGGCTGAGCCTTTTTTCGCTGACATTGATGGACGGCATTCTCGGTGCCATCATTATTTTTGGCATTAACGCGCTGTATGCAAACGAAGACAACACAATGACGCGGCTCGACAATACAGTCAAGATATTGATTATCGCCGGCGCTTTCGCCATATTGCTGGTTCTTGGCATCATAATCCCCATTATCCGTTATACGAAACGCAAAGCAAACGGAACGCTTGCGCCCATTCGGCTGCCCGAGAAACCCGAGCCTGCGGATGTTGCCGAGGCCGACGACGATCCCAACCGGCCTTTAACGATTGAAGAAAAAATCGCCGCGATGTCGCGCGAGCTTGATGAAGGCAAACCGGACGAAACCGACAAAAACGAGCAATAACCCTGAACAAAAAAGCCGGCATTTCAATCATTGATCTGCCAGCTTTTTTTATTGCCGTTAAAACAATCAATACGCTGATTTTTTTGAATGGAGACGGCTGCAAAAGCAGTTGCCTCAGCCCGGCTTTCAGTTTCTCACTTTACATTTTCTCAAACACTCTGTTCACTGTTTATCGGTTAGAGCGTTTACGGCGCGGGAGCACCGGACAACAGTCAATGACCCAAAGTATCAGATCAACAGATTCTCATCCACTAGCGTAGTCACTTCGCTTCGCTCGTTCACTGCAAAGCAGATAGAATGACCGCAACCACAGCTTTTTCTGTCATGCTGAAGAGCTGCAGCGCCGAATGCATCTGTCTTTGGTAATCGAAATATGCTGATTTAATAGTAAGTGGGTCGATGGCACGCGGTGATAATGATACGCTTACCGTCTGTTGCAGGCGTCGCCTCCATTGGTTAACAAAAAATACGCTCCTTATAAGCAACCCTGTGAACAACAAATTCTCCTTAAAAGGAGACCGGCAAATTCATTTCAGAACTCTGACTGTTGCATCGCCTTTAGCTGACCGTATTCGTCGTAATCTTTATTTCTCGAAAAAGCAGAACTTGACCTTGCCGCTCATCTTGGCGAAAGCCAGTGCTTTGTCGGCATTGATCAGCAGATCTTTATAGTTGACAGCCGTCTCGGGATAAACGCACACTCCGATGCTCACGGTGATACGGCTGTCCCCCTCGTCTTTAAAATGGGCGGCCACCCGCTCCATAATCTGATCCAGCACCCTCTCATATTGAGCCATTGACTCTCCAAAGATAATGAGCGCAAACTCATCGCCGCCCCATCTGTATACGACAAGCTCTGATGACTTAAATGTTCTGAAAATGCTGGCAAGATCCTTAAGCAACCGGTCCCCCTCATCGTGCCCCTTCGAATCGTTGATCACCTTGAAGTCATCCACATCGAGCAAAGCAAACGCGAACGGCTGCTGCGTCGCCATCAGAGCCGAGATATCGCTTTCAAGGCAGTATCGGTTATTGAGCAGCGTCAGGCTGTCGTGCCGGGCGGTATAATCCGCCTCGTCCATCGCCGCATTCAAACGGGCAAGCAGCAGAGAAAACGAGTTCGCGAGCTTACCCGCTTCATCAGATCTCTTTGTAAATTTCTCCGGTATGTTTTCGCATTCCGGCCCCATTTTTGCAATATAGTCAGACAATTCCGTGATGGAGCGGGTCATACGCGATGAGATAAAATAGACCAGCGTACCCATCAATATTAATGAGAGCCCAATCACAACGATGAATATAAAAACAATATGGTTGTATTGAGCTGCGGTTTCATCAACATCAATGACGGCGGTCACATCAAGCTGCGCATTCAACACCGGTATTGTTAAGCTCTTGACCGGAAAAACATCGTCGTCAGCGGTCAGTTGGGCATCGCCCATTATTCCGAGTACCGAGCCGGTCAGCTTGCCGCCCGCGTGTTTTTCAGGATACAATATGGTTCCGAGGTGCTTCGAAATGAGAATGTCGCCGGAAGTCAGGGTTTCCGTTGAAAGTACATCATGCCAGAATTCATCGGCAGGCAGCTTGGCAACAAGCCGTCCGATTTCATCGCCATCATCATCAAAGATGTATTGCTGGAACAGAAACCCCTCCTGCTCGTTATTATAGAGCCTGCCGAATACGACACGGCCGGGCATGCCGGCAAAGCCGACGACAGGCTGTTTCTTGTGGAATGTCGATTCTGTGGCATAATACCAATTGTTGTACCACAGTATCGCATAGTATTCAAAGTCGGATATCTTCAGCGAGTATCCAATATTGGGTGTTTTTTCTTTCAGCCCGTCTGGCTTGGCGTTCTCGCCAAGAAAATTCGCCACAGATCGGACGGCGCTGAGCCTTACATCCAGCAGCTGTGCAATCACATTTGCCGATTCGGTCGCTTTTTCTGCTGTCTTCTCTTGGGCACCGGCGAAAAGGCTCTTCTTCATAGATGACAAATAGAAATAGCCCAGTATTGCCGTCACAATCAGGAAAACCAAAACTATCATGAAGGTGAGTTTGTTCTTGATTGTCAACAAAGCCTCCGCTCAAACCTTTTAATGAATCAATACCCACTTATTATCGTTTTGTAACACTAAATTGACGTTTTACAAGGCTTTGGCCAGATAATAGCCCGTTACGCTGTCTGTATTTTTCGATATTTCCTCGGGAGTTCCCGCCGCAATCACACGACCGCCGCCGTCGCCGCCGTCGGGCCCTAAATCAATGCAATAATCCGCGTATTTGATCACATCAAGATTGTGCTCGATCACAACAACGGTATTTCCTTTATCAGCCAGACGTGCGAGAATCGCCACGAGTTTTTTCACGTCATCCGTGTGCAGACCTGTTGTCGGTTCGTCAAGTATAAACAGCGTATTGCCCGTCTGGCGCTTGGAGAGATAAGTGGCGAGTTTCACACGCTGCGCCTCCCCGCCCGAAAGCGTTGTGGACGGCTGTCCGAGTCGGATGTACCCAAGGCCCACATCACAGATGACCTGCATCACATTGTGTATGGAGGGAATGCTGTCGAAAAATTCAAGCGCCTCCTCCACCGTCATATCGAGCACTTCCTGAATATTTTTGCCCTTGTAGCGCACTTCGAGCGTTTCGCGGTTGTACCGCGCGCCCTTGCAGACTTCACACGGCACATACACGTCGGGCAAAAAATGCATTTCAATCTTGATAATGCCGTCGCCGCTGCACGCTTCGCACCGGCCGCCCTTCACATTGAACGAAAAACGGCCTTTGCCGAATCCGCGCACCTTGGCATCCTTCGTTTCCGCGAAAAGATCGCGGATCAGCGTGAAAACGCCCGTGTACGTGGCGGGATTGCTGCGCGGCGTGCGCCCGATCGGGCTCTGGTCGATGTTCACCACCTTGTCGATCTGCTCCACACCGTCGATACGCTCATGCTGGCCCGGTTTTTCCTTGGCACTGTACAGCCGTTTCGCAAGCGATTTGTACAGAATCTCGTTGACGAGCGTCGATTTGCCGCTGCCCGATACGCCCGTCACCGCGGTGATAACCCCCATCGGGAACGTGACGTCGATGTTTTTTAAATTGTTCTCCGACGCGCCCACAATCGTGAAGGAGCCGCTCGGTACGCGCCTGACCTCAGGTGTCTCAATCTTTTTTGCGCCCGAGAGGTACTGCCCCGTGATGGAATTCGGATCGGCCATGATTTCCTCGGGCGTTCCCGACGAGACGACACGCCCGCCGTGCACACCCGCGCCCGGCCCCATATCGATCAGAAAATCCGCGCTGCGCATGGTATCTTCATCATGCTCTACCACAATCAGTGTATTGCCGAGTGACTGCAGCTCCTTGAGCGTGGCGAGCAGCTTGTCGTTATCACGCTGATGCAGGCCGATGCTCGGCTCATCGAGAATATATAGCACGCCCGTCAGGCCCGACCCGATCTGCGTGGCCAGACGGATACGCTGCGCTTCGCCGCCCGATAGCGTTCCCGCCGCGCGCGAGAGCGTGAGATATGACAGCCCGACATTGATTAGAAAGTTTAAACGGGCATGAAGCTCTTTTAAAATCCTGTCCGCGATGATTTTTTGCTTTTCTGTCAGCACGAGCGCATCGAAAAATGCACGCACCTCGCTGATCGGCATATCGGAGACTTCGGCAATGTTCCTGCCGCCGATTTTCACCGCGAGCGGCTCTTTCTTATATCGCGTACCGCCGCATTCGGGGCAAAAAAGTGCGGCCATATACTTTTCATACTCGGCTTTCATCATCTCGGAATCTGTCTGCATATACCGCCGCTCAATGTTCGGGATAATGCCCTCGAACCGGTTTAAAAATGTGCCTCTGCCGTAGTCAGACGAATACTCCACCTGAAAACGCTCGTTGTCCGTGCCATAAAGCAGCTTCTCTTGCACACTTCTGTCGAGCTGCTCAAAAGGCGTGTTCATATCAAAGCCAAAGTGCTTTGCCATTCCTTTAAAATACTGCGTGCCCCAGCTGTCGTCCGACCCCGAGTTCCAGCCCGATACGCGTATCGCCCCTTCCGCGAGCGATTTGGTCTTATCCGGCACGACAAGGTCTTCATCCACCTTCAGTATGGTGCCGAGGCCGTGGCAGTGCGGGCAGGCGCCGTACGGCGCGTTGAACGAGAACATGCGCGGTGATACTTCTTCGATGCTGATGCCGCAGTCTATACACGCGTAGTTCTGGGAATAACGCTGCTCGCTATTGTCGCTCATATCGACCACCTTGACGACGCCCTCGCCGCGCGCAAGCCCTGTTTCCACCGAATCGTGCAAGCGCGACGCCGCATCAGGGCTAAGCACAACACGGTCGATCACCACATCGATGGTATGCTTAATGTTTTTATCGAGCACAATTTCCTCATCGAGCGTGTATGTTGCGCCGTCCACCACAACGCGCGTATAGCCGCTGCGGCTTAACTCCTCAAGCAGCTTGGTATGCTGGCCCTTGCGCCCCGTGACCACGGGCGCGAGAATCATGAGCTTCGTCCCCTCGGGGCGGCTCAATATATCGTCCACAATCTGGTCGGCTGTCTGCCGCTCTATCTTCTTGCCGCATTTTGTGCAGTGCACCTCACCCGCGCGCGCGAACAGCAGGCGCAGATAGTCGTGGATTTCCGTCACCGTACCGACTGTGGAACGCGGGTTGCGGCTCGTCGTTTTCTGGTCAATCGAAATCGCGGGCGACAGCCCTTCGATGGAGTCCACATCCGGCTTATCCATCTGCCCCAAAAACTGGCGTGCATAGGCGGACAGCGATTCGACATAACGCCGCTGCCCTTCCGCGTAAATGGTATCAAAAGCGAGCGACGATTTGCCGCTGCCAGAAAGACCCGTGATCACGACGAGCTTGTCGCGCGGTATCTTAATATCGATGTTCTTTAAGTTGTGTTCCCTTGCACCCTTAATCGTAATGTAATCCATAAGACCGTTGCTTATCCTTTTCTGATGATTTCCTTTAATCTGAACAGCTCGTCGCGCAGGGCGGCCGCCGTTTCGAATTCGAGCTCAATAGCCGCCTGGCGCATCTGCTTCTCGATAATCGCTGCTTTCTTGACCGCCTCGGCATGCGAGAGCTTCTCCGTATCCTTCACGGGCTTGGTGATTTCGAGTATGCCGTACGTCTCTTTGACAATGGTTTGCGGCGTGATACCGTGCTCCTCGTTGTAGGCCACCTGCATCG
>JAEZNC010000232.1 GCA_023441905.1 Bacillota bacterium
TTTCATCGGGGACCGCGAACAGACGGTCTACGGGAAGACGGAATGGCTGGGGTTCGGCGATCAGAGTTATGTGACGATCAACGCGATCGACGGCAGCCATATCAACCGTGAATGGGGCTATTAAAGGTCTATTTTCTCCTGTTGTCTGCGATCAAGTACGCGGCGGCGGTGATGGACGCAATGCACGTCAGCCCCACGACAACCTGAATGAACGTTTTGCTCCATATCGGGTTGAACTGGGCCAGCACGAGAAATGTGAGCGTAGCCAGTGAAAATATGATGCACAGATGCGGTATCAGTCTTTTAAACATAATCGTTTCCCTTTATTCGTCGGCAATGTACACAATGTCGCTGACGCTGCGGCCGCCGCCGACCGGCTTGTTATAAAGCTCACCCATAAACGCCATCTCGGAGGTTTTTCCGCCGTCGAGATTATAAGCCGCCTTGCACCCAAGCTGCTGAAAAAGCGCGGACAGCTGCGAGCAGCTCATGCCGGGATACGAATAGCCTTTTTGTCTGCCGTCTACTACCAAAAAACAGTAATGTCCCGGCTCGTAATACCCGATCGCCGTTCTCGGGTTTTCAGCGCTGCCTGCGATGTGATTCGGTGAGTTGAACTCGGTCATGGCCTGCCCGTCTTTTAAGAGCATCGGCCCGAAGGACCAAACCTGATACGGCGCTTCGGCCACAATTTTGTCTCTGTCCGCATCTTCAGGCGAGAGCGTGACCATGGTGCCGTCCCGATACATCATCAGCACATCCGCTTCCGTCTCCTCCGTGGGATACAGGCTGCCGTTGCGTATAATCAGCCCGTGGTTATCAATGCAGGAGTCGCCGTTGATGGCGAGTATGGCCCCAACCTCTTTGGCAATCTTATCGGTCGGTTCTTCGTGTTTGAGCACATCGGCCTCTTTCGCAAAAGCCGTTTTAAAATACTTGATGTCCGCCACGTAGATATCCGCGAGATAGTATGTGACGCCGTCCTTTTGCACCGTATCGATGGTCACGCTGATATTCGCGCTCTTGTACGAATTTGCTGTTTTTTTTATGCTTCCGTCGGTGAATTTGTCCGCGAATTTTTCACGCAGCGTGAGAGGCTCCTGCGAGGGCGAAGCCTCTTCGGGGGCTTGCGATGCCGGCGGCGCAGCGGACTCCAGGGCTATTTCGGAAACGATGGGCGCAGCGCTTGGTGCCGCGAGCGATTGCGGTTTGATTTCGCTGTGCCAGCTATACGTTGTGAGGTAAAAGGCCAGCAGTATCATCGCTGCATAAAGGATGTCAAAGACTATCAGCAGGACGACGGGTACCTTTCTGATAGTATTGTCATCCGATAAGGATGTCTCCTGATGTACAGACTGATTTTGATCCATTGCCTTTATATCCTTAATATATTTCCTCGTCCTATTTTGGCTTAAATATCAATGTATTATATAAAAAGATGCGGCAGACCGATTGCATTTATGCGATTAATCAAAAAAACCGGTGTATATCCGGTTCAAAAATGTCAAATTACCTTTTATCGCGCTCCGCTGATTTCGACCATTCGGGTGGATTGGTGCTGTCGCCGATAGGAGGTTGAGAAAGTGTCTCCGTTGTTTCAAATTCGATTGCGCATTTGAGAAAGAGATGGGTTTTATTTTAAGCGTTTTGACATGGATCATTTTTATGAAAAACCCGACCCTGTCAAACACTATGCAGGTATTGTTAAAACGGTGCTGCTTCCGTTTGATTGGATAGCTCCGCAAACCGCGTCTGGTCGCCGCGCCACCCCACATTGACTTCGCCCGTGGGCCCGCTTCTCTGCTTCGCGACGATGATCTGCGAGACGTTGTCGGCTTCTTTGTTGTAATAGCTCTCGCGGTGCAAAAAGATAACCACGTCGGCATCCTGCTCGATACTGCCCGATTCGCGCAGGTCGGAGAGCATCGGACGCTTGGAATCGCGTTTCTCGCTTGCGCGGCTCAGCTGCGAGAGCAGTATGACCGGTACGCCGACCTCCTTGGCCATAATCTTGAGGCTACGCGTCATGCTTGAAATCTCCTGCTGGCGGTTTTCACGGCGATCCTTGCCCGACATCAGCTGCAGATAGTCGATTACGACGAGCCCGAGGCCTTTTTCTTTTTTCAGACGCCGCGCTTTGGCGAGCATCTCCATCACCGTGATTGTCGGCGAATCGTCGATATAGATGGGCGCTTTGGCAAGCACGTCCACAGCGTCGGCGAGTCTGTCATAATCGTCGGGGGTGAGGCCGCCCACGCGCGTTTTCTGGCTGTCCACAAGCGCTTCGCTGCACATCATGCGCATCGCCAGCTGCTCGCGCGACATTTCCAGAGAAAAGATCGCAACGGGTACGTCGAGCTCCACCGCAGCATGCTGCGCGATGTTGATTGCAAAGCTCGTTTTGCCCATGCCGGGCCGTCCCGCCACGATGATGAGCTGTGTTTTCTGCAGCCCCGAGAGCATTTTATCGAGCTGTTTGAACCCTGTCGGGACGCCAATGATGCCCGTTTTGCTGTTCATGGATTCGCTGATCGAGGTATACCCTTCGAGCAGCGCCTGCTTGATATGCGTGAGCGTGTCGCGCTCGCGCTTCACGGCGATCTTGTATATCAAATCGCCCGCGCGGTTCACGATATCCGGCACTTCCTCTTCCGAACTCGAGGCGTCTTGGATTATCGTCTGACCCGCCGCGATCAGCGCGCGCAGCACCGCTTTTTGTTCAACAATGTCAATGTAATAGCCCACGCTCGATGCGCTCGGAACGCTGCCGGCGAGGTCGGCAATGTAGAGTGTGTCGTCCGCGCCGTTTAATTGCCCTTTGCGGTCAAGCCGGTCCACCACGGTGACGGTATCGATCGGGGCACCCGTTTCGCAGAGCTCGCACATTACCTCGAAAATCTGCTGGTGTCGCTGTGAATAGAAATCGCCTGCGTGGAGTCGTTCAATCGCAGCAAAAACAGCCTTGGAGTCTAAAAACATGCTCCCAAGGACGCTGCGTTCCGCTTCTTGATTGTTTGGCGGTACATAGCCCGCCGCTGCGACCTGCTCCATAACCCCACTTTTCTCGGAGACGGTGCCTCCGAACCGATATCCCAAAAAGCCTTGTTGTTTGGGATTTCGGTATATTAAGGGGCGTACCTCTTAATATACCTATATAATATCGCTGTATTTATTGATCAAGATTGATGAAAAACCCATGCCTGTGCTATTTCGCTGCTTCAACGCTGACGATGATGTCGGCGGAAATGCCCGCATACACCTTGATCGACAGCTTGGTTTCTCCTAAGTCCTTGATGTGGTCGTCCATCACGATGCGCTTTTTCTCAATCTCGATGCCGTGCTGATCGAGTATCGCGTCGGATATTTCTTTGGACGTGATTGAACCGAATAAACGGCCGTTTTCACCGCACTTGGCTTTGATGACGACCTTAAGGCCGCTGAGCCGCTTGGCGGCTTCCTCCGCCGAAAGGCGCTCGAGCATACGGCGCTTTTCGTTGGCCTGCTGCTGCTGCTTGGCGATGTTCAAGTTGTGAGCCGAAGCTTCCTTGGCCAGCCCTTTGGGAAACAGAAAGTTTCTCGCGTAGCCGTCGCTCACATTGATAATATCTCCGGCAAACCCTGTGCCTTTTATGTCCTTAATCAGTATCACTTTCATGCTATTTAACCTCTTTCACATATTTATTGATGGCGGTTTTCAGCCGTTTGATGGCGGCATCCATCTCCGTGTTTTCGAGCTTGACCGCGGCGATGGTGGCATGCCCCCCGCCGCCGAGGCTTTCGAGTATCAGCTGAACATTCACGTCTCCGAGCGACCGGCCGCTGATGAGAACATTGCCGTCCACACGGCTCAGCACAAACGATGCTTTCACGCCGCGTATGGTCAGCAGCGCGTCTGCCGCCTGTGCCGCGATCAGCGATGCCTTGTCGATACCGTCCGGGCAGGCCGCCACCGCAAAGCCGTTAACAACAATTTCCGCATTGCGGACGATATCTGTTTTGGCTGTGTACGTTTTGAGGTCGTCCTGCACGAGCAGCCGTGTGACGGTGGTGTCAGCGCCCTGACGGCGCAGGTACGACGCCGCTTCAAACGTGCGCACACCCGTGTTGAACGTGAAGCCCTTGGTATCAAGGGTGATGCCGCACAGCAATGCCTCAAGGTCGATGGGCAGCGGTTTTAAATCATCGTCAAAATACTGCATCACTTCCGTCACCAGCTCGCATGCGGACGACGCATACGGGTCGTGGTAGAAAAGCGTGGCGTTTTCTATCGTTGAGGTGCCGCGGATATGATGGTCGATCACCGCCACGGTATCCGCCATTTCAAGCAGTCCGGGCGAAATCGTAAACGCGGCGAGCTGCGTATCCACAATCACAAGCATACTTGTGGCGTTCATGCGCATGGCCGCATCCTGCCCTGTGATGAGCCCCGATACGTAAACGTCAATGGTCTTGAGCTTGTCGAGCAGCAGGTCAATGGATGGATTCGGGTTGTCCATCACGATATACGCTTTTTTATTGACCTGGCGCGCGCAGGCGCATATACCGAGCGCCGCGCCCATACAGTCGAGATCAGGGCCTTCGTGGCCCATCACATACACATCGCTGCACTGCTCCATCAGATTGCGCAGCGCATGGCTGATCATGCGCGCCTTCACCTTGCTGCGGCGAAAGCCCGTTTTGGTGATACCGCCGTAAAACGTGAAATTATCACCCTGCTTAATCACAGCCTGATCGCCGCCGCGGCCGAGCGCCAAATCCATGGCCTTGCTAGCGTATTCGCCCGACTGCTCGGGCGTTTCCCCAACCCCGAGCGCAATGGAGAGCGTGGGAGACAGCGCCTGATTGATCTGGCGGATGTCATCGAGTATCACGAATTTACTGGTGCGCAGCGTGGATAAAAACCGCCGTTCGAATAGGCACAGATACCGCCCGCGATCCGTGCGCTGGAAATGGGCCGACAGATTTTCGGCGAGTGTGGACAACCGCCGCTCCACCGACGCGACCACCTCGGAAAGCTCCGACTGTGTGAGCTTGGCGGCCAAATCCTCGTAGTTGTCGATTTGTATATGGCAGACCACCGGCAGAAAGCTCTGATAGAGCTTTTTTGCTTCCACTGTGTTTTCAATGTCCACGAGACGGTGCAGCAGGTATTCTACGCCGCCCAGCCGGACGGTCGCAATTTCTTTTTTATATGGCTTGCCGTCGATCAGTATCTTTTTATCCTTGTCGGGCACGCTGATGCCCGTAATCATCTTGTTGATATTTCGGAGGGCCCCAAAGCCCGTGATACTGCGAAACGCGAGGTTGGCCCATTTGATTTGACCCGTCAGTGATGTCAGCACGGTGGGGATGGCCATCGTATTGAGGTAAGACGGCAGCTCTTCCTGATTGAGCAGCGATTTGATCACAAGACGCTGCCACTGCACCTTGCGGTAAATGACGAAATACAGGTAACAAACAGAGGCTATCCCACTGACGGCCAAGGCGGCTGCACCAAGCGCAGCGCTGTGCAGAAAAGCAAACACGCAGGCAAAGCCCAGCGCCAGGATGAGACTTAAGAAATCTGTTGTGAAAAAACGGATTTTGTTTTTCACGACACCGTACCGCCTTCCGTGTTCATCCGTTTTCGCAGGCTTGCCATGTTTTCGAGCATACCCACCCAAACCAGAATGAAACCTAAAAACAGTGTGACCACCACATGCAGCAGCACGCGCACCGAGGTGGCCATGCGCTTTCTCTTGTAAAAATAATCGAGCAGGCTTAAGGCCTGAACGGTAAACACAAAGCCATACACACCCGCTATCGTTTGCGCCGCGATATCGAAGGACGTCCATCCTAAGCTGATGCCCACAACAGCCGCCAGATATGAAAGCAGGTACGCAAGCCAAAAACGCGGCGGCAGCGTCAGCGCATCAAACGACGGGATACTCACGACGCTGCGCTGCTTTTTAACGAATGCGCGTGTGACCACATAGCTAATCAACCCCGTCAGCAGCGCGTAACAGATCATACCGCCGACAAGGTAATAGTTGAGTGCTTCCCGGAGTCTGTCCTGTATGATGACAATGGCCTCGGGTGCCGGCGTGGAGAAAACGGCCGCCTGTGAAATGGCCCCTGTCAGCATGTCTGCAAAACGGACATACTGATACAAAAACTGAACAAGATCGCTGCTGAGTGTGCCTAAATAAACACCGATCCGGCTGATGACATAATCAATGGGACCAAGGCCCGTAAAAAGCCACAGCACGCCGATGGCGGCAGCCAGCCCAAACAGAGCGGCACCGCTCGCAGCAAGCACACTGTGCCGCATGCGCAGCTGTTTTTTAATCACGAAACCCGCTGTGAGGGCAAGCGGCACAAAAGCCGCCGCCAAAAACGCCGTCAGCTTCACATCAAACAGACAGCCGGCGGCAAAACAGAATACCGTCATCAAAACGCCGGGCATGCCCCACACCGCCACCGCGTAAGCAAGCACAAAAGCCGCACCCAGCGCCGCAATCGGCATAACCATCGACATCAATATGAAAACAGCGGCGGCAGCAAAAATCACCGCCATGGCGCTATAACCGTCTTTTTTTGTCCTGTCCAAAACCCCTTGAATTACCGCCTTCAAAATGTTTTTTAATCAAAGACAGGTCACCATAGCCTGTCTCCAATGTATGTCCGTCGGTGATGCCTGATTCGGCCTTGCTGACCACATCCTCATCGAGCTCACTGAAGGTAATACCGCAGCGGCGCGCAAGCACATAAGCCAGCAGCACGGCGCCTCCGAGGGCATCCTTGAGTTCTCCGCGGCCGCCCGGAGACAGCGATGCCCGCAGGACATCGGCAGATTCGCTGATGAACTCGGCCTTTAATACTTCAATCATTTTTGCATTAGAGGCCACATTAACAGATTGATGCATACGCATAACCACCTTTTAATGAAATTGCCCCAATACCTCTGCTGCAAGTGTCTTTATTCTATCTGTAAAAGAGGCAATAGTCAATGGCAGCGGGCGGATGGGCACCTGACATCGCTTGACAGGCCATGCAAAAAAGCCGCAAACGATTGGCTGCTTATGAAGTGTATTCTGCCTTACGGGAAATGGGTCTATGCTGACGAAAGCACCGCCATTGAATCTGCGATTGTATGAACGGGTTAATCGCAGGAGCCAATTTATGAACTTGTAGTCATTTAAAGCGTTTATACATGGGATGCGCTCAATTTTCGTAGTCACGTTGCTACGCTCTTCACTACGTAATCTAAAGCATGACAGGCAGGGATTTTTCATCAAGCTGTGTCACCGATAGGTGACTGAAGCAGAGAAAATAGTTGAACCTGTCACTCTCTCCGAGATTTCGTGCCACTTATCGACCTGTCCCTTCGGCAAGCAGGGCTTATCGACAGCCTGCAAATTTATGCTCTTTTTGCGCAAATAAAAAAACCGCACGCAGTTTTATTCAACGTGCGGATTTTTGTTATTTTAAGCACTCCTGTCCATAATGAGTTTATCCGCCATCAGGGCGATAAACTCGCCGTTTGTGGGTTTATCCTTGTTTGTGTAAATGTTGTACCCGAGAAAGTTATTGATGTTCTCGATTTTTCCGCGAGACCAGGCCACTTCAATGGCATGCCGGATGGCGCGTTCCACTTTGCTCGCGCTGGTGTCAAACGGCTCCGCAATGCCGGGGTACAGCTTTTTGGTGATCGAATTGATCAGATCCGGGTTTTTGACGACCATTTTGATGGCTTCCCGGAGGAAGTGATACCCTTTGATATGGGCAGGGATGCCTATCGACAGGAAAACGGCTGTGATTTTTTCGTCGAGCGTTTTGGACCGGACGGGTGTCGGCGTGCGGCGGGTGGTAATCACGCGGTTGCCAAACATGTCCTGTATCCTCTTGTAGAGGATGTCCTTGTTGAAAGGTTTAATCATGTAATATTTTGCCCCCAGATCACAGGCCAGTTTTATGAGCTTTTCGTTGCCAACGGCCGAAACAACGATAATGGCGGGCATCGACTCAAATTCGGATGTATTGAGCCTTTCGAGTAAAGACAGCCCGTCCGCTTCCGGCATAATCATGTCGACAATGAGGGCGTCCGGCGCCACTTCTTTAATTAAGCCGACAGCTTCTACCGCGTTATTGCATGACCCCACTACCTCTACGTCATTCTTTGTGCTGAAAAACTTTGTAAGCATTTCGTTGAGTTGGACATTGTCTTCAATGATGAGAAGCTTGATTTTACGATCCATTGATAATACTCCTTTCGTTTGCTGTGTTTTTTAAATCTAATCCTCAACCCTCAAAAAATGACGTTTAGTGTCGAAACGTACCACTAAAAGAAATATTTGTTAGTATATTAACACGCCATTTCGTGTTTGACAATGCAAATACGCAAAGTTCAAGACAAAAAAAAATAAATTTCTTAGGAAATTGAATAAAGTTCGTCATGAGGCGAAATTACGACAAAATAAGCTAAAAACAGCACCATAACGATATGAGGACTGGTCAGGCG
>JAEZNC010000076.1 GCA_023441905.1 Bacillota bacterium
CCACAAAGATATGATGTCCCCATATATGTTTTTTATTTTTATTTATATCGATTGCACAGCCGTAATGGCCACCACAGACACGATATCGTCGACGCTGCACCCGCGCGACAGATCGTTGACCGGCGCGGCAAGGCCCTGACAGATCGGGCCGATGGCTTCGGCACCTGCGAGACGCTGCACAAGCTTGTAACCGATGTTGCCCGCCTGCAGATCGGGGAATATCAGTACATTTGCATGACCCGCCACCGGGCTGCCCGGCGATTTGAGCTGGCCGACCGACGCAACAAGTGCGGCATCCGCCTGAAGCTCGCCATCCACCATCAGGTTCGGGGCCATTTCCTTCACGAGCTTTGTCGCATTGGCCACCTTGTCCACGTTCTCATGCTTCGCGCTGCCCTTTGTAGAAAACGAGAGCATCGCGACTTTCGGGGCCATACCCGTCAGCTGTGCCGCCGTTTTCGCCGTTGAGACGGCGATAGCCGCGAGCTGGTTTTCATCCGGATTCGGGTTTACGGCGCAATCGCCAAACACCATGACGCCGTTTTCGCCATAGCTTGTATCATCAAGTATCATAATAAAACAACTGGATACCACTGAAATGCCGGGTGATGTTTTGATTATCTGAAGTGCGGGACGAAGGGTGTTGGCTGTTGTGTTGATGGCTCCTGCCACCATGCCGTCTGCGTCTCCCATTTTCATCATCATGCATGCGTAGTAGAGAGGGTCTTTAACCTGCTGTAAGGCCTGCTGCTCCGTGATGCCTTTGCTCTTTCGAAGTTCATAGAAGGTGTTTGCGTAAGCTTCGATCTTTTCGGATTTTTCCGGGTCAATGATCGTCACCCCAGTGTAGTCGAGTCCTGCGGATTTTGCTTTGATCTCGTCTTCGTTGCCAACCAGTATCACCTTTGCGATACCTTCTCTGGCGATAATTTCCGCCGCCTTGACCGTCCTTTCCTCGGCGCCCTCCGGCAGTACAATCCGTTTGCCTACCAAGCGCGCCTTTTGCTTAATGTCGTCCATGAGTCCCATTTTCGTGCCAAGTCTCCCTTCAAATATCGATGAATCGTCTATCAACAATACAACCTCGTCATGGTATAATAAAACCATCGACTATTATATATAATTCGAACGTGTTTGAAAAGGACAAAATCATGTTTATTTTCGGCATAATTTCAGAATACAATCCGTTTCACCGAGGACATGAACGGCATATTGCCCTCACGCGACAATCGGCTGACGATTTGGTGGTCTGCGCGATGAGCGGCAGCTTCGTACAGCGCGGCGAGCCTGCCGTGTTTGACAAATGGACGCGCACAAAATGCGCGCTGCTGGGCGGCGCGGATGCCGTGATTGAGCTTCCACTGCTGCACGCGATACAAAGCGCGCAAGGGTTTGCCACGGGCGGCGTCAATGTGCTGGCCGCCGCGGGCGCGACGCATTTGAGCTTTGGCTGCGAGACGGACGACATGGCGTTTCTGCAAAGCCTCGCGCAAACGCTTGCCAAGGAAGATGATAATTACAAAGACGCGCTTAAAGCGCATTTGAGCGCGGGCGTGAGCTTTCCGCGCGCACGTATGAACGCCGCCGACGCGCCCGGTATCGCCTCGATGCCAGGCGCCTTGCTCGGAATTGAGTACTTAAAAGCCATTAACCAATACCACCCGCATATCATCCCGCATGTGATCAAGCGAGAGGGCGCGGGATATCACTGCGCCGATATTGACGCGTACCTGCCGAGCGCAACTGCGATACGCTCCGCGCTGACCGCCGTAGACACGGACAAGGCGCTGGCCGCCATGCCGGACAGCTGCGCGGACTATGTACGCACACAAATAAACACAGGGCTTAAACCGGCGTTCGCAGACGCGTATGACAACGCTCTCTTAACCACGCTGCGGCTCAAAGGCCGCAGGTTTATCTCAGCGCTGCCCGACGTGAGCGAAGGGCTCGAAAACCGCATTTACGACGCGGCGCTCAAATGCCGCACGCGCAGCGAGTTGATTGCGATGGTGAAGACCAAGCGCTACACGTACGCGCGCATTTCGCGCATACTGCTCTGTGCGCTGCTCGGCATCACGCGCGACATGATGACGGCGGCGAACATCTCCCCCGTTTCGCATATCCGCGTGCTCGGCGCGAAAAGCCCCGAGGTGCTTAAAAAGCTTGCCAGTGTATCAAAAGTGCCTCTCGTCACCACGGCGGCCCCGCCGTATCCCGCTATCGAAGTCGCCGCGAGCAACGTGTGGGCGCTGACGCAGACGGCTAAGCCGTTCTGCGACGCGGACAGGGATTACACACAAAGGCTGCTCATTTGATTGTTTATTCAATACAGTTTGGCAGGGATATTATAAGAACGGTGACTCTATTGGTTGGTACTGCGCAACGGGCTGGTATCCCATGTATAAAGCGTTTTACCATGGGATGCTATTCCACTTTCGCTTCACTTGCGGTCCATTCAGTATGACATACAGGGGTTTTTATCTAGCTGCATGCAATACTATTGCTTATTTTTATATTGTGCAATCTGCTGTTCTATCGCTTGCTGCATTACCGGATCATTTTCCACCGGTACTTCGAGTACTCTGCCTCCGTCCACAGCGTTCAAAACAAGCTTGGATTCCTGCTCATAGACCTCATATCCTTCTGACGTATCTTCAAACGTTTCCGTATAGTAGATGAACCATGCGGGCACAAGCATGGCCTCTTTCGGATGATCTTTCACATTCACAATCGTCATATGCAATTCAATGCGAGATATCTTTTTTTGATCTTTGTAATGGGAGCTAATAAAGGTGAGCATATCGCGAATTCTCTGCTTCATCTCTTCAAAGGGCATGAGCTTGACGTTATCTTTGATTTTCTCTCCTATTACCTGCGGGTAAAGCCATTCAAGATGCTGTACCTCGCCCGCTTCGTTCACATAGATTCGCATTTCCTCAGGATACAGAGGCGCTCTGTAGGCAAAATCATCGTATATGCTGAATAACAGACCGTTATTAACGAATCCAGAAATTCCGTCAATATTGCGCGCAAATCTTATAAGATACCCTTTAGATACCGGATTATCGCTTACATCCGGAAACGCACCGCCTGATAGTACAGTATACCGCTGGGCTTTTTCCAAACTGTCGGCGGTCATAAAGTCTATGCCAAGATCATGAAGCAAGCTTTTAGCTGCCAATATGGCATCTTCGTTTGAAATTTGAATATCTCCGAATTCCCCATTGCCCCATATATGAAAACTCTCTGTATCAATACCTCCATATGAAAAAGCAAAACTATCCGGTGTGGCGGCTATCGATACCTGTTCACCGTTTTCATCCATGAAGCTCCCGCCCGGCTTCTTCGCCGGATCCCAGTCTGTGATGATCTCATTCGGAACAGTGACCGGCGCAGTTTCAATCATTTCTTCAAGCTCAGCCGTCCATTCATCATCATTTTCTTTTTTCGCAACCACAAGGTTTTCTTCCAGCTCGGCTTTTGTTTGCACTTTATTTTTTATAACATCCGCGCCATTTGTGAAGTACTCCACCAGTTTTTCAACCTTTGCGGTATCAAAATCCGCCTTGCTCACTTTGTAGACGGGAAAAGCTGTGACATCCGGCACACTGATTGTCGCATCAATGTCGATAGTCGCCTCGCTCCCTTCAATGTCGAGCGTCTCCTTCCAGCTATCCGGAGCATCATAAACACCGGCAGTTGCGGAAGAAGACGCAATCTCATTTTCCAGATTCACCGCATTGACGACTGCCTCTCTCGACGGTGTCGGTTGGCAGCCATCAAGCAGCAACAAGATGATGAACCCAAGAATCATTTTGATTCTTACCATAGTGAATTTTTTCATATGTTCACTCCGAACCGGTTAATTCGCACATTGCGATTATATATAAGACGTTCAAAAACAACGCAAGAGCTATGCACCCGTTCAAATAATTTCAAACAAGTATAACACATACGTATAAATACTGGCAAAGTTTCAATTGATTGCGCAGCGGGCTGGAATCCCATGTTGTAAGCGTTTTACCATGGGATGCAATTCCACTTCGTAGTCACTTCACTTGCGTTCAAGTCAGCATGACAGATTGGGGCCTTTCTGTTTCACTGCGCAGCCCCTGCATTTCGTTTGACATGCTTTAATCGTTCAAGTATTCTGATTGCATCAATTCTATCTTTTGGAAAGGTTAGCATATGAGAATAAAAACAATCGCCCATGCGGCTTACTTTGTCTCCGATATACAGGCTTCGCTGCGGTTTTACTGTGACTGCCTCGGCTTCGAAAAAAGCTTCACGATGGCCGTGCCTGATCCCGCAACGCTGGATGACCCGCCTGCGGATTTTCTCGCGTTTTGTGAGAGATTCCATGGCAAGCCGTGGATCGAATATCTCAAGATACGTGACGGGCAGTTTGTGGAGCTGTTTTATCCATTGACGGATCAGCACCGAAATACCGATTCGGGCATCGGCTACAACCATTTAAGCCTTGAGGTGGACGATATTTTCGCCGCCGCCATGGAGCTCAAGGTCAAGGGCATAGAGCTCACGAGCAGCATCACTATGGGCCCTGACAACACTTATCAGGTGTGGATGGCTGACCCGGACGGCAACCGCATAGAGCTCATGCAGTATACGGAAAAATCGTTTCAGGTTTTATAACGTATGAATCGCTTTATTTAACTGCGTTCACGCGGACAGCGCCGTCTTTTATGATCGCTGTCCGCGATATTACGCATGGTGGTGGGAAATTTATAAATCTATTTATTTTTCTGCGTTGATCTGTGCCAGATCCTCATCTGTGAGATGACCGCGCATCGAAAGATCAATAGGTGTTCCGTCAATGGCATTCACCGCAAATACATAAGTATCATCGAATCTGTCAGGCGGTGTTTCCGTGTAGCAAACCATCCAAGCAGGGACGAGCATCTGGTAATCCAGTTCGTCGCTGACGGGAACAACCACATTTGTCAATACTATTTGATTCACCTTGACTCCATGATCGCCGAAAACAACCTGTTGATTGACTCTATTTTTGTATCCATGCTCTATAGCATCTATTATTGATTGCTTAATGTTTTCAAAGGGCAGCAGCTTAGCATTTTCTTCTGTTGTTTCGATCACTTCAATGGAATTAAACCATTTCATTGATTGAATACCACTGTCGTCAACATAAATTTCTATCCACTCCGGAGACCATCTTTCCGCAAAATCAACTTCACTCAAATCAACAATACCGGAAGTCTGCATCGACGAAGTATCGATAGGTATGCTTTTAGTATCGCTTCTTGACAATGTCACACACCATCCTCCGGATAGTATGTCGTCAGTGTAGCCATTCACAAATATTGCCTTTTCCGACTTTGAAACCCCTGCGTTATCCAGTCCTAATTCATCTATGAGCGCATCTGCTTGAGCACGGGCATCCTGTTCTGTAATTATCATATTGTCAAAAGCCTTTTTCATCGCTTTTTCGAGCCGATACGGGCCGCTTTCCTTTATCCAGCGTTCATACTGCGTATCATAATGAAGGCTGTTTTTAGTGATGTATATTTCATCACCAAATTCTTCATCATGCGATATTATACTGGTCACCGTTTTATCATTTTCCAGCTTATAAGTATGCCATCCGTATAATGACATATCATCCGATAGAGTTGAAAAGGTTTCAGGCTTAACGTTCTTAATTTCTTCCTTCAATCGATTTAATGTTTCTTTATCATTCGTGTACTTTTTCTCTGATGCCAGTTGCTCTTTAAGCTCATCCTCTGTGTAAGAAAAATCCCTCACGCCCACAGCATCGCCCGCAAAGTAATCCACGATTTTCTGCATCGTTTCCTCATCGAATGTCCGTTTTTTCACCTTATACAC